>CAYLSF010001819.1:0-1500 GCA_964385675.1 uncultured Saprospiraceae bacterium | reverse complement strand
CTTTGGTTAAGTCTAAATCACTAAACATAACAATAGCAAATACACCAGGTAATACCATAATGAATAAAACAGGTAATTTCAATAAACCTGCAAATAAAGCTCCCCAGCGTCCATGATTTAAGTTTTTCGCACTCAATACACGCTGAACCATAAATTGGTTATTTGCCCAAAAATAGAATCCTAAAATTGGAGCACCCAATAATAACCCTCTCCAACTCATGAATTCTCCACCTTCATAATCTACACTACCTATCGGTCGCACCAAGCTAAAGATTTCATCGGGCGTTTTATCCATCACGGGTTTTGTGCCTTTCATGCCCTCTAATTTAGAAACCAAAGCATCCCATCCTCCTACAGCATCATAGCAGTAGTAAGTCAATATACAAGATCCAATGACCAATAAAATTGCTTGAATAACCTCTGTGTGAATAACTGAAGAAAGTCCCCCAGGTATCGTATAAGCTGCTGCCGCAAAAGCCAACATAACGATAATAACCCATGTCTCCATTTCAGGGAAAACAATCTTTAAAACCAACATTCCTACATATAACCCCGCTGCGGTATCAATGATGACGTTTCCTATAATCGTAATGAAAGAGAAATAATATCTTGAACGACTATCGTATCGGCGTTCCAAAAACTCAGGCATGGTATAAACACCCGATTTCAGATAAAAAGGCATAAAAAACATGGCAAAGAAGACCAAAACCACTACTGCTAACCATTCATAGTTATAAACATGTACGTTGGTTTTATAAGCATCCCCTGCTAAACCAACTAAAGTAGAACTTGATATATTCGCTGCAAAAAGGGAAATACCCACAATAGGCCAAGTCATAGAACGACCACCTAGGAAGTATTCTTCTGAACTTTCTCGCTTACCCATGTATAAACCATAAGCGATAATAAAGACCGCATATACCAACATCACGGTAATGTCGATACCTGAGAGTTGAAATGTTTCCATATAATTTAGATTTATTTGGTTTTAAAATTATACAAGCCAAATATTAGAGTATCCACATTTTCAACACAGATTCCTAAATGTTAGCTTTATTATTTATGTCAATTATTGTTTTGCAATATAGTAAAACTATGAAAGTAAACTAAACGATACAGAGTGTGATTTTTACACTTTGTGAAAAGTCGAACATTGATTCCATAAAAAAAGCGAAGATTTCAATATCCTCGCTAGAAAACCACTTAGTTATCTTTAGTTTTTATGCAACACTGATGAATGATTCAGTTTAAAACCAAAAGATGAACTATATTAATTCTTTATGAAATTTGTTTAAGGTTAATCAATCCATATTAAATAAAGAGCATTTTTATAAAACCTTGTACTTCGATTTTAAAAGGTTTTTTCAGAAATATAAAATTGATAAAATTGTTAGGTAATTCATTATTATTTTCTGCATCAGAATAATTAGGTTTGTGTTATAACGAATGAAGTTGTTTAATAATTCGTGACAAAATGATTAGTAACTGCTTGATAGTCAA
>CAYLSF010001818.1:0-1501 GCA_964385675.1 uncultured Saprospiraceae bacterium | reverse complement strand
CTTTTAGTAATGGTAATAAATTAGAGTGGGTTTATGATGCCGCAGGGATTAAACTAACTAAAAAAGTATTTACAGGTAGTTCATTGACAAGCATAAAAGATTATGCTGGAGGTTTAGAATATACCAATGGCACACTAGAAGCTATCTATTTTGATGAAGGGCGTGTTACCACCAATAATACATTTTATCAATATGAATATTCTATTAAAGATCATCTTGGTAATACGAGAGTAACTTTTGCCGACTTAAACGGTAATGGTCAAATAGCAGAAAATGAAATACTTCAAACCGACCATTATTACCCTTTCGGCATGCGTATGGAAGGCTATGGTCGTATGGTTACAGGTACGGAAAATCATTATACCTATAATGGTAAGGAATTGAACTCGGATTTTGATTTGGACTGGCTAGATTATGGTGCTAGGTGGTATGATGCGAGTATTGCGAGATGGTCGGCTGTTGATCCGCTGGCGGAGCGTTTTGCTTTTGAAACACCTTATGGCTATGTAGCGAATAATCCGATTATGCTAATAGATCCTGATGGTAGGTCTTATACAGATCCAGAAATAGATAAGGTGAATAAATCTGTTCAGAAAGAACTTGATGCACAAGCTACAGCAAAAAGGAAAGCCGCTTGGGAAGCTAAATATGGTGGATTTGGTTCAATGAACGTAGGAACTGCAACTATGGGAGGTGGTAATACTAAGCGTTCTAAAAAGAAAAAATCGGGAATTGTTGCTAAACATGAATCACCTGGGCATATTGAGCCACTAGAGGAAATTTTTTCTTTTGACTTAAAAGTAACAGATGAATTTTACGGATTTTGGACTTGGGAAGCAGAAGAAAAAGTTATTATGGAGGGAATTGTTAATTTACACTATCTTAGTTATGATGAAGGCGAAACTTGGGTTTTTAGTGATATGACACAAATAATAGAAAATAAAAATCCAAGTTTGGTAACAGTTGATGTTCAAATTAAGGGAATTGAAGGAGTAAGAAATCCATCTGCGGACGTATCCAAAAAAGATCAATTTGACTTTCATATAAATATTATTGAGAATAGTTTCTCAGAACAAACTGGTTGGAATCTTGGAGGTACTTTTACTTATTCCTCTAATGGTATTGGTGGAAGTGCTAATCTTACAAAGCGATGGGGAAGTACATTATCATATACAGGTAGGAACTTTATGATTTCTAAACGTTTTAGTGTAGTGGAATATGGAAAACATACTAGTGTTGAAGGGCATTCTGATTTTTTTGTAAATGGTCCTCTTCCTGTTATATCCACAGGAACTCATGATGCCTATTACAGATATTTCCGCACGGACAGAACTACTTACTTTAGATGGCATAGAAAATCAGGCACATTCCCTGCTAGAAATGATTACAGAGTTACCTTTGATTTACATAACTAAGTAAAAATTTTTTACAAAAAAATCAGTCTAAGCTGAAAAAGATAAAGGTTCACTATTTTATGATAGAATATTCTATTTATAAAATA
>CAYLSF010001817.1:0-1502 GCA_964385675.1 uncultured Saprospiraceae bacterium | reverse complement strand
TACTAGGCTAAGTTCTCAATTCTTGCCATTTTTACGCAAGACTTTGTTACTTAATGTACTAAGTTAAAAAATTGTGTTATTGCTAAAACCTTTCACAATTTACTATCAGGGCATTTTTAATTTAAGCTTAAACATTTTTAGAAAAATATTGTAGCTTTATCAAAATGGATAGATTAAAATGCGTCTAACAAAGTAAAACCATGAAGGAAATTGAAAAAATAATAAAGACCTATGAACGGGTAGATTGGGAGAGAGAACGTGTAGCTTTAGGTACAGTAGTCAAAGTAGATGGTTCTGCCTATCGTAGAATTGGGGCAAGGATGTTTGTCAGTAGTAATGGAATGTGGGTCGGTGGTATTAGTGGTGGTTGTTTGGAAGGAGATGCCTTAAAACGGGCACAGGTAGCTATTATGAAAAACCAAAGCTCTATTGTCGTATATGATACCACAGAAGATGATCCACATCAAATTGGTGTAGGTTTGGGTTGTAATGGTCGAATAGAAGTATTACTAACTCCTATTCAAAAAGAAGATACCAATAATCAAATAGAGTTTTTAAAGACCATTACGGACAAACGAGAATCGACTATCCTACTCCAAATTTTAAGTGCCTCAGGTCAAGATAAAAGCAAGCGTGGAGACTTCTACAGAGAAGATGAATTAGAGGGATTAGCAAATGATATTCAGGTTTCACTTAAAGAAATTCAAGAAAATAGACGACTTGTTTACCGCAAACGTAAGTCGAAAGTTTTTACCTTTCAAAGTACGGATGGCACATCCTATGAAGTCTTGTTTGAACTCATTCGACCAAAGGTAAAGCTAGTCTGTATCGGAGATAATTATGATATTAATGCCTTCATGGGAATTGCTACTGAATTAGGTTGGGAAATACATGTGGCAGGAAAACCTCGAAAGCTCAGTAAGGTTGTTTATCATGCCGCTAAAAAAACCTATTCCGTCAAAGAAGCTGCTAATATTGAAGTGGATGACTATACGGCAATTATCCTAATGTCGCATGATTATAAAACCGACTTAACGCTCTTGAAAAAATATTTGGAATTAGATATTCCATATATTGGACTGTTAGGCCCTAAGAAACGTATGATAAAAATGCAAGATGAATTGAGAGACAATGGATTCGATATAGATTTAGAAAATCGAGCTAATATTTACGGCCCTGTGGGGTTAGATATTGGAGCAGAAAGTCCAGAAGAAATTTCGCTGTCTATTGCTGCGGAAATCATTTCAGTATTTAGAAATCGTGCAGGAGGTTTTCTTAGAAAAAGAAAAGGAACGATTCATGATCGGGAGTATTAATATATCTTAGTTTCATAATTCAAATTATATACAGCATCCAATGTTTTTCAAGCATTGGACGCTTCTATTTTATAGCTTTTCATTGATTTTATAGTAAGTTAAATTTTCAAAATATCATTTTATATTTTTTTAGATTACCTTTAAATATTTTATCCAGACAAAAAAATCAATATTTTTATAAACATT
>CAYLSF010001816.1:0-1503 GCA_964385675.1 uncultured Saprospiraceae bacterium | reverse complement strand
CAGCAATTTTGGGTTATTGAATCTGAGAATAAGATAATAGCTTGTGGACAATTACGTAATTTCGATCAAGTTCAAGAACTAGGAAGTTTAATTGTAAAACAAAAGTGGAGAAAACAAGGACTTGGTGCTTTTCTGACACAATATTTAATTGAACAATCAACTCAGCCACTTTATCTAGAATGTTTGGGTCAAAAATTAGTAAATTACTATACAAAATTTGGCTTTACCCCCATTGATTTTCAAGATTTACCTCCATCTCTGAAAAGTAAATTTAAATTATCCCAATTAGGTAAAAAAATGATTGGAGTTCCAGTAACTTTTATGAAATATTGAGGCTATTCAATACTTAGTATGCAACGCCGTATTCGGTTATGTTTTGTATAATTATTGAAGTTTTTCAATAATTACTAGTAATGAAAGTTCCCAATGGTTCGCAACTACCGCCAGCAGTACAGATGTATAACTGGATGACTAATCCCATAGCATACATGAACAATTGTGTACAAAAGTATGGCGATCCGTTTATAGCACGATGGGTAAACATACCACCGTTAGTCTTTTTCAGTAATCCCAAAGCAATTGAGGAAATATTAACTGCAGATCCAAAGTTGTTTGATTGTGGTGTGGGAAATGCTTTGTTCGCACCATTAGTCGGGGAAGCGTCTTTACTTCTAGCAGACGGGAGCAGCCATCTACGGAAAAAACGATTACTAATGCCTTCGTTTCATGGCGAACGAATGCGTACTTATGGCAAATTAATAGTCGATATTACCCAAGAAGTTACGAGTGATTGGGCAAACAAGAACTCCTTCGATCCATTACAATCTACCCAAGAGATGACTTTGAAGGTAGTATTAAATGCGGTTTTTGGTGTTACTTCAGGTGAGCGATACAAAAAACTGATAACCTTATTGAGTTCTTTACTCGATTATACGGCTTCATTATCAGGTTCTGCCGTTTTATATTTTCAAGGATTACAAAAAGATTTAGGAAGTTGGAGCCCGTGGGGTAAATTTATGCGTTGGCGTGCTGCAATTGATGAATTGCTATACGCTGAAATTAAGGAGCGTAAAAGTAACAATAATGTCAATTCTGAAGATATTTTATCACTTTTGATAGCTGCGCGAGATGAAGATGGTCAAGCTTTAAGTGATAAAGAATTACACGACGAATTACTTGGTTTACTAGTTGCAGCATATGAAACTACTTCCTTGGCAATTGCATGGGCACTATATTGGATTCATGCAAATCTTGAAGTCAAGGAAAAGTTATTAGCAGAGTTAGAAAAATTAACAAATTTAGATGCTGCTGAAATTTCAGCTTTACCATATTTAAATGCTGTTTGTTGTGAAACCCTACGCATTTATCCATCAGTACTAATTGCATTTTCAAGAATACCAAAATCACCTTTTAAAGTGCTTGATTATGAGTTTGAACCAGGAATACAGCTTGTTGCCAGTATTTATTTAGCTCATAATCGTCCCGATGTATATCCTGAACCCA
>CAYLSF010001815.1:0-1503 GCA_964385675.1 uncultured Saprospiraceae bacterium | reverse complement strand
GGGTTGGTTAATTGTGAATACTGTATTAGGCTCTTATTATTTGGATAAAGGAAAATGGCGAACAAAGAAAGGCACATTAATTATAACAATTAATTATCGTTATTGCTATCGTGGATGTTTAGCTCCCGATCCAAATAAAGAAAACACGTTAATTAATAAACCTGCATCCCAAAAAATCGAACCTTTCTCGAAAAAATTCCTTTGGCGACCGAATCATTTAATACCTTTGGATTCCTTGAATCAACCAATGTACTGGAGTTATGTTAAAACAAATACTGTGGCAGTCGAAGAATAAATGGCAGATTATTGGAGCAGCCATTGGTACATTTATCGGTTTTTTGCTGTTACTACTCGCTGTTCAATTTTATCAAGACCTTCAAACCATGCTCTATGGTAACGATAATCAAGCAGATGGTTATGTGATTATCAATAAGCAGGTGAGTTTGTTTAATGCTTTAGGCGGTGCATCTACGTTTACCAATGAAGATATTGAGCAACTGAATGCTCAATCTTTCATCAAAGATGTAGGGCAATTTACTTCTAATCAATTTGAAGTGCGAGCTTCAAGTCAAATGATTGGCTTTCGCACAGAATTATTTTTAGAAGCCGTTCCCGATAGGTTTTTAGACATCAAACCCCGAAGATGGAAATGGAATAATCCAGAGGATGAAGTACCCTTAATTTTATCCAGAGATTATTTAGCCTTATGGAATTTTGGATTTGCTCCCAGTCAAGGTTATCCTCAGTTTACCTTAGCCATGATTAAGCAATTTTCATTTTCGCTAACGGTTTATGGCAATGGTAGTTCCAAGACATTTAGAGGTCGCATTGTAGGTCTATCCGATAGAATTAATTCTATCGTCGTTCCCGAAAAATTCTTGAATTATGCCAATCAACAATTCGGCTCAAATCGTCAACCCGAGTCCGCTCGATTAATTTTAGCGAGTTCCAACCCTTCTAGCCAAACTTTTCAAGACTATTTAGCCGATAATAATTTTGAAGTCAGTAGCGGAAGAGTCATTGGAGAACAAGTGCAGATTATGCTTAATATTGTCATTAGCCTCATTGCTATTATTGGAGGTATTATCGTCTTCTTATCCTTCTTGGTGTTTGTCTTAAATTATCGCTTAATGATAGCCGAATCGAGTCAAGATATTCGCCTACTATTACAGCTCGGTTATCGCAATGAAACCATTAGTCAAGTCTTGATACGGCAGTTATTTTATCTTTTTGGTGGTGTGCTGCTATCCGTTTTAGTTGCGATGCTTGCCTTACGCTACGGTTTTGTACAATGGATAACCAATCAAGGGTTTGAGCTTTCCCTCAATTTTGGTGTATGGACGTATATTATCGCCACTTTATTTATTGGCTTATTTTTCAGCTTAAACTGGCGAATCATTACGCAAAATGTAAAAGCACTAGCATAGATATATTATTTTATTGTCTTAATACCGTATTGTTTATTTTAATCTATTCAAATCCGTAGTAGCCCGTATGCTATCC
>CAYLSF010001814.1:0-1504 GCA_964385675.1 uncultured Saprospiraceae bacterium | reverse complement strand
CCTGCACTAGTTAAACCAAAGGAAATAAAATCAAATCCTGGTTGGATGGTTGGATTATCCACCCGAGCATTGGGTGACCATGTTCCATTATTGTACAAGCGGATTAGGCTTGTCACCCCTGGATTGGTCGTAACATTTTGAATATCGGGTAACATTCCTGTTGGTACTTTTATCGTTACCTGCGCCGAAGCCGTTTGACTAAATACACCTGTATAATTGGTGGTAGAAGTTAAATATACTTTTACCGTATCGGTGGTGTTGTCGTAATGTTCATATTTTACCGCAAAGGTGATTTGTGCCTCTGCTGTAGTACCTATTAACAAAAATGCGATTATGATACTATATAATTTTTTCATATCTCTCATGATAAATTTTTATTTTTTAAAAGCTGTATTCTTAGTTCCTAAATTAAGTTTACTAAACCTTTGAGGTTTAGTAAACTTGGGCTTCTCTTAACATTACTCCCTTCCCACCTTCACAAAAGACTGCGTCTTCGATAGATAGGTTTCACTTTGTATTTGTATAAAATATGTTCCGCCAACTAGCTTTGTAATATCCAATTGTATCAAGTCTTGATTCACATTTAACTGCCGTGTCATTAAGCGTCTGCCTAAAGCATCCGTTAGGATTAATTGTGCATCCTCATTGGTATTAATCGTATAATCTACATTAATAAAATCTAAGGCTGGATTTGGAAAAACAGCTAGGCTACTAGCGTTATCTGTCACAGGCGTTGTAGATACAATAGACTGACAATCAATACTCCCTTGATAGTTTCCAGCATACGCATTACCGCCCATACCCCATACAGATATTTGATTTTTGATACTTAAATGTTCGCTATTCGGATACAAAAAAGCATCAGTTTGATTGTCTATTAACTCCACCAAGCCAGCACAATCACTACCTATATTTTCAAAACTAAATAAGGGTAAAATACTATCTTGCTCGAAGGTCAGTCCCGTTGTACCTAAACTCGCTAGTCCAAAAGTGATGTAGTCATAATCCATCGCTTCAGTTGGTTGATTAATACGAACTGTCTTGTTCCATGAAGTTAAGGGTTGCAAGGGTGTCAAATTATCCATTTGTACATTGGCATTGGTTGGAAATTTAATGGTCACCTGTGCCGTACTCGTCATATTCAACGGCGATGGTATATCTGCATCCGATTTTAAACTCACCGTATAGGTGGTTTTATCTGCGGATAGGTCTATGCCGTAATAGACTTGGGCTATCATAGCTTGACTAAATATCATAACTATTATTAAAGTCATTAAACCTTTCATATTTTTTTTCATAGCTTTATTTGTACCTTTTTTAAATATCAATTTAATTTGAATTAAATTTTAAGTGTTAAAAACTTGTTTTTAAATCTCAATAATGGTTTAGGTATTCAATGACTTTTAAAAACTTAATTGCTTAGGACTTGGTAGGGATTTTTTATGATATAAATCCCTACATCCATCTAAATTTAATTACTGTAATTTGGTATGTTCTTCTTTCT
>CAYLSF010001813.1:0-1506 GCA_964385675.1 uncultured Saprospiraceae bacterium | reverse complement strand
ACAACCTAAATTTAAACAATTATAAAATCATATTTATATAAAGAAATACATTATGAATAACTCAAAAGTAGCTATAATAACAGGAGCAACAGCAGGAATTGGACTTGCAGTAGCAAAAAGATTAGGACAAGACGGATTTACAGTTGTAATCAATGGTATTAATCACGAAGAAGGAGCTAAAAGAGTAGAGGAACTTAAGGCAGAAGGAATCAATGCAGAATATTTTGGATTTGATGTTACAAAAGAAGATGCAGTAACCTCAAATATTACTGCGATCGGCGAAAAGTATGGAAAAATTGATGTATTGGTCAATAATGCAGGTGGATTGGGTGGAAGATCTAGATTTGAAACGATGACCACCGAATTTTACAGATTTGTAATGGCATTGAATCTAGATTCCGTTTTCTTCGCTTCTAGAGCAGCTATTCCTTTTTTGAAAAAAGGAGATAATCCTACCATCATCAATTATACCTCAAATGCAGGTTGGAACGCAGGTGGTCCTGGAGCAGGAATCTATGGTACTTCCAAAGCAGCAGTTCATACGATTACAAGAGCATTAGCAAAAGATTTAGCAGAATATGGTATTAGAGTAAATGCCGTATCTCCAGGTACAATTGATACCGATTTTCATATTGGAATTAAATCAACGAAACCTGAGGTATTCAAATCTTGGGCAAAAAATATCATGTTAGGAAGATTAGGTCAACCTGAAGATGTGGCTGGCGTTGTTTCTTTTTTAGCAAGTAAAGATGCAGCATTCTTAACGGCTGAAACCATTCAAGTAGGTGGTGGTCAAGCTTTAGGAATTTAAAGAATTGAAAATTAAAAATTGAGGATGAAGTATAAAAAGAACCAATTAAATTTTCAATTCTCCATCCTCAATTCTCAATTAAACAAAGTATGAGCAATTTTAACGGAAAAGTAGCCGTAGTCACTGGAGGTGGTCGAGATATTGGAAAGGCAATATCTATTGCCTTAGCCAAAGAAGGGGCGAAAGTAGTAGTGAATTATTATAACTCTGCTGATGGGGCTAATGCTACGGTAAATGAAATAAAAACGCTAGGTGGAGAAGCTATTGCTGTAAAGGCAGATATTTCAAGTTTAGCTGATATTAAGCATTTAAAAGATAAAACGGTTGAAGCCTTTGGAGATACCGTGGATATTTTAGTGAACAATGCAGGAGGGCTTTTTGCTCGTAAAACGCTGCAAGAATTTGACGAGGCTTTCTATGACTTAGTTATGAATGTAAATTTCAAATCTACGGTATTCGTAATGCAAGCCTTTGAGCCGTTGATGGGTAAAGGTGGCTCTATCATCAATCTGTCTTCTTTAGCTGCTAGAGATGGTGGTGGCGGTGGTTCATCATTATATGCTTCTTCTAAAGGGGCTACGACTACTTTTACTAGAGCGATGGCAAAAGAATTGGGGCCAAAAGGAATACGAGTTAATGCGGTTTGCCCAGGATTGATTGGAACAAAATTCCATGATGATTTCACCAAAGATGAA
>CAYLSF010001812.1:0-1509 GCA_964385675.1 uncultured Saprospiraceae bacterium | reverse complement strand
ATAAAACTGTGAGACTGCACTTTGCAGTTTGATCCAATTTTGACCCCCTTTTGCACCTCAACAAAAGGGCCAATAAAAGCGTTTTCACCAATAGTACACTCATAAAGATTTGATGGCTCGACAACAGTTGCCTTACCTTCAAATACTACGTCCCTGATAGAGCTCTGGTATAATTTTACATTTTCCATTAAAAATATTATTTTGCCTGACTGAGTATCTCTACAACACCGCGCGCATGGTCAATACCAGTCAAACATTCAGCCTCACCCCTGATACAGTCAATAAAATGACCTATTTCCACACTTAGTGGTTCTTTGAAATTAATCTTTGGAAGCAAAACATCTCCAGATCTATATGAGAATTCGGGAGATGGTGGAGTATCAAAATGCATTTCCTTACCTAACTCAGAGACAGTCTCTATACCCTTATCATAAATTGCAATTTTACTATCTGCCATGTCATCATAGACGACCATTTTCTTTGAACCTACAATTGTCATACATCTTACTTTGTGCGGATCTAACCAACTGACATGAACATTTGCCATAACCTTGTTAGGGTAGACAATATTCATAAAAACAACATCATCTATACCGTCTTGAATATAATCTACGCCATGACGAACAATCCCTGATGGTGTCATATCATTCAGCCAGTATTGTATTATACTTATATCATGCGGTGCTAGATTCCAGAGTGCATCTACATCTGAACGAATTCTACCCAGATTAAGCCGTTGACTGTAAATATACCTCAACTCACCTAGTTCACCAGTATCTACCAGTTTCTTAACATAACGAACAGCATCATTATAGATGAATGTATGGCCTACCATAGCAATTTTGTTATGCTTATCTGCTAACAATTTAATTGCATCCATTTCTTCCAAGGTTGTGGCCATTGGTTTCTCTACAAGAATATGCTTATCAGATTCGAGCGCTTTAATTGATAAATCGTAATGAGTCGCAACTGGCGTACTTATGACGACAGCCTCAATGGATGAGTCGCTCCATACTTCGTCAATATTATCTGAAACCTTTATGTGTGGATATTGAGTTTTCACAAATTCTCTTCTAGCCTCTGACAGATCTACAACAATTTCAAGAGATGCATCCTTCTGCTTGTCAATATTCCTAAGTAAATTTGGCCCCCAGTAACCTACTCCTATTTGTGCAAATTTTACCATTTTATCTAATTTGTAAGGTTGATGTTATTTTATTTAATTTAATTCCAACTCAAGTGTCGCAGCCTTAATTTTCCCAAGATCTGCTTTAACAGAAATCCATGCTGCTTCATTATCAGCATCTATAAGATGAGTAGATTCAGAAATTTTTTCTAAGTTTAAGTCATACTCCTTTGTCACCGCTGAATTATTCATTAATTGGATAGTAACAGAACCATTTGAAAGAACATCGTTTATTTTTATTTTAACTGAATTCAGTTTTTCATAGTAAATGAAGTCCATACCTCCATCAAATGCATCTACCGTATAAATACTACTATCATTAT
>CAYLSF010001811.1:0-1509 GCA_964385675.1 uncultured Saprospiraceae bacterium | reverse complement strand
TATTGGATGAAGCGATAAATAGAGAACATAAAAAGGCAGACATTTGAGTATTTACTTAGATGTCCGTCTTTTTACTATGAGCTATATTTTATTGTAATTTCACTTTAAATAGAGTTTAACCTTTCCATTTTCTTTTTAAAAGCTAAATAATCTAATTCAGGTGGACTCTCATAAGTTATATATCCTTCATTACTCTTAGCAAACTCCTTTAACAAATCAAACACCTTATCCTCAATTTCAGTATTAGGATATTTAGTACCACACCATAAACCTAGAATCGTACAACCATCAGTTCCGTAAAAAATCATGGCTCCTCTAATGATAGTTTTATCTTGATTATGAAAATACAAAGCATACTCAATATCTATCACTTTTTCCATACATTCGAATACGTCTTTAGCATCGTAATATATTTTATGTTTAATTCCATATCCTAAAAAATACCATTCTGGAAAATTAATGACATATTCATCTTGAGTAGCTTGTCTATTTGGAACAAAATGGTTAAGAAATTCCTCAATCTTTTTTTGAGTTCGGCTTTTTTGAATTACATAACAATCCGCATAATAGCCTTTAATTTCATTATTTACCTCCATACAATTAGATAAATCTACTCTTTAATTTATTTCCAGAACTCCCAAAATTTTTTCTTCTTCTTAGGTTTAGATTCAAATTTTCGACTTTTTTGTTGTTGCTGTTTTCTTTGCTGCATAACCTTATGAGCATGTTCTTTAACCATTGCTAGAATCTCTTCACCCTTTTCTAATTCATTTAATTTTGCGGGTATTAATAGAAAATTCTGTTTTAGAGAAATTTTATTTGTTGCCATATCCCATGTTTCTCCATAATCAAATAACAATTCACGCCCTATATCCCAATCTTGATGATTTACTCTACAATCTGCCCACATTCCTTCTGTTTTCAAACGAGTAATCCAACACTTTATAAAATAGGGTTTAGGTGATTTAAGTAAGACATTTTGTATCCCATTATAAATGGCATTAAAAATATCATGTGCATCTTCTGGCTTGATATATTCAAACTGGTTATCTAACGACTTTTTTTGAGTTCCTATATAAACTTTCCAACCCTCAACTTGCTCTGGTTGTACATAAGGATTATAAAAAACAGTCTCCAAATAATTTAAATCCTTTTTGGCATCAGTGGTTTCAAAATAACGATTTATTAAGGGCAAATCTAATTTTGTCAACTCTTCAATAGCTCCTTTAATATCATATTCAAGATAATTGGTAAATATTGCAAGAGATTCCTCAATGGGTGACTTATTTTTTCCAGTTGCTTTATATTCTAAATTAACACCAGACTTTCCGTCAACTGAACTCTTTGTAAACTCATATCGAACATCTATTTGATATTCAGGCTGTTCCAATACTTGCTCCATTGAGTTGTCATTAATTTCTTTAGTTGTAATTTTACAATTTGGAAGAGCAGCATGAAAGCCATCTATTGTGAATTGGTTAATTTCTTTTTCATTCATGATATTATGTG
>CAYLSF010001810.1:0-1509 GCA_964385675.1 uncultured Saprospiraceae bacterium | reverse complement strand
GGTACACAGTAGTGGGTATTGCGACACTGTTCTTATCTAACATTACAGCCCACTCATCTTGATAAGAATAGTCGGTACACAGTAGTGGGTATTGTGATATAGAATGCTGATAATTAGAGGATTAAACGTCCGATGTTTTTAAAACATCGGACGTTTGTGTTTGTAGGAAGAATAAGTTTTATAAAAGGAGAAAAATCAAAAAGGAGTGTGGTCGTGTTTGTGAAAGTCAATTAGTTATTTTTAGTTGCTTATGCGTTCATGTCAAACTAAAATTGGCAAGAGATGGAAAGTGGAAATTGACATTTTAAGTTGTAATGTTAATTTCATCAGATTATATTGATAGATATTTTTAAACGGCTATACCTTTTGTCTAATATTGCGCTAACCCTTCACCACATTCTTTAAATTTCCCTTTAAAAACGCTTGCACATTATCCGTCACAATATCAATTAATCGCTGTCGAGAAGCTTGTGCAGCCCAAGCATGATGTGGGGTGATAATGCAATTCGATAGCCCTAATAATGGATGATCGAAGGGCGGTGGTTCTTGTGTGAGTACATCTAATCCTGCTCCTGCAATCTGTCCATGTTGTAGGGCTTCTTTTAAATCTATTTCATTCACTAATCCACCTCGTCCTGTATTGATGAGGTAGGCAGATGATTTCATTAAAGCAAGGGTTTTGGTATTGATAATACCTTGATTTGCTGCGGATAGTGGAGCGTGTAAACTCAATACATCGCTTTCTTGAAAGAGTGTTTTTTCATCAACCAATTGAATGTAAGTAGGTGTAGGTTTATTAGGATTTTTACGAGTTGCTACAACTTTCATACTAAAAGCATTGGCAATTTGAGCCACAGTTTGACCAATCTTTCCTAAACCATAAATCCCCATCGTTTTGCCTGATAATTCTACTAAAGGCATTTTCCAATAACACCATTCATTGGCTTCTGCCCAGCCATTTTGCTGTACATCTGTATTGTGTTGTCCTACTCTATTAGTTAATGCTAAAAGTAGTGCAAACACGTGTTGAGCCACAGCAGGTGAACTATAACCTACCGCATTTGTAACAGGAATATTACGTTGGGTAGCGGCTGTAATATCAATATTATTATAGCCTGTTGCTAAGACACCAATGTATTCTAGTTGGGGTAATTGTGCTAAAATTGGTTCATCTATAACAACTTTACAAGAAATTAAGATATGAGCATCTTTGGCTCTTTCTACGATTTTATCGTAAGGTGTATTTGGATAAATTATTAAGTTACCTAAACTTGCCAATCGTTCCCAACTTAAATCACCTGGATTTGTAATTGCTGCATCTAGTATGACTATGTTTTTCATTTTTGACATTTCATTTTCGACAATCGACTTTCGATTATTCTTTTATGAATTATGAGTTATTGTAATTACTTTAGTGATTTATAACAAAATAAATGCTTTAGATTGTAGGAAATTAAAGATTGAAAATCTATGTTAAAAATCCGAAATCCGAAATCCGAAATCCGAAAT
>CAYLSF010001809.1:0-1509 GCA_964385675.1 uncultured Saprospiraceae bacterium | reverse complement strand
CTACCTCTCAGAAACTTCTAGAATTAGAAGATAGTTTAAATATAGCCTTTATTATCAGAGATTATGAAAGTAGAGAGGTTAATCAATCAATAGGTCTTTTAAGTACTTCTTCAAATTTACTTGGTAAGGTAATAACAGGACTAGCTATATTTATTTCTATTTTAGCTGCATTGGGTTTCTATGAAGTAACAAATTGGAGAATCATAAGAAAAGAAATTGAGGACGGGAAGAGTGAGGTGATTGGATTAGTTGAAATAACTGAAAATATTGAAACTAGAAAAGAAGAGTTTGATCAACTGCAACCTAAAATTCAAGAGAGTATTAATGCATTAACGCTACGTCAACAAGAATATGACCGTAAAATTCAAGAGATTGGCAAGAAGGAAGAAGCATATAAGAAAGAATTTACAGAGTTACAAACTCAAATTCAAGATAGCATTAATGCTTTAAAAGGTAAAGCAAAAGATTATAATAGGAGAATTAAGGTTATTAAAGAAAATGAAGCATCATATGATGAACGAGTACGCAAGTTTCAAGAAAAGATTGATCAAGAACAAGAAAATTTAAAGAAAGAGCAAACCGAATTAACTGAACGAATTAATTTATTTAAACAAGAACAGCAGGAATTAATTAATACGAGTACGGTATTTAAACAGTTTAAGGATAGTGTGATAAAACAATACATAAATTATCGAAGAAGAATTAGTAATTTCCTTGATAATGAGCTAATTGAAATCAAAAATAAGAATCAAACTAAATCTTCATTTACTGAAGAACAGCGCCAAATGTTAAAAGCCTATTATCAGTTTTATTCTTTCTTTGAAGCATTATTACTTTCCGTAGATCGTGAAGGAGAATTTCCATTGAAATATATTGACTATTTTGCATTAGGTACAGCTGCTTTTTTTGAAGAAAATTATAAAGATGGAAAACATTTTTTGGAAGAAGCAATTAAATTGAATAAGCAAAGTTTGGTAGCTTATTATCGCTTGGGTACTATTTTTTTACATGAATCAAAATATAAAGAAAGCATCCCTTTATTTGAAAAATGTCTTAGTCTTAATGAAGAATATCCTACTGCATACTATAATTTAGGAAGAGCTTATACAGAATTACAAGAATACGGAAAAGGTATTTATTATTATGAAAAAGCTATTGAATATGGTAGTAAACAGTCTTTTGTTTACAATAGTCTAGCTGCGTCACTTATCAGGCTAGGTAAATATAAAAAAGCAGAAGACTACTTAGACATTGCAAAGGATATTAGTGATAATAATCCAAGAACTTACTATAATTATTCCTCTCTATATTCAAAACTTAAGAATAAATTTAGAACTTTAAATTATCTAAGACAGGCAATAGATATGGATGGCTCTCTAAAAGAATATGTTAGAAATGATTCTGATTTTAAATGGTTAATGGATGATGATGACTTTTTAGACATAATAAATTAACTTGTAAAAAAATAAGAAAGAATGTCAAAAAAGCGATCGTTCGAGGAAAACAAAA
>CAYLSF010001808.1:0-1510 GCA_964385675.1 uncultured Saprospiraceae bacterium | reverse complement strand
CCAATAAATAAATAGGTATGCTTTTTAGCCCACTTTTATCCAAAACAAATACAATTGGAAAACCTACATAAAGGCAGTCACTTGCGTACTGTTTTTTCTTGTTTTGCTTTTCAAAAAGAAGGTGGAAGAGATTTTGTTGAATTTTTTCTTCATTGGGAATATCAAGCCAACTGGGCTTAAAGGCACTAAGACCATTAAATTCGGATTCTTCACCTAGATCTAATGGGCCGAATTCACTTAGGCTTAACCAATCTGCACAATCCAATTGGTTCGGAAAAGCATGTGTATAGTTGCTTCTATTTAAATCCAAATGGGTATTGGTATCCTTCAATAAGCCTTGCCTGGCAAAATTATTCATTAGGTTTCTTTTGACAATTTTTGAAATATAAGAATACTCCTTACATATTTAAAATTTGGATCAGATAAAAAGCACTTTTTCAAGTTTTAAACTTTATCCTTATTTAAAAAACTACCAAGCTAAACTGATTTTTTTTTGACCTAACAATAGATAGCCAATTGTAGTGATGAGTATGATATTATGCTTAAACAAAGTACTTTGGTGATAAATGTCTTCCTTATTATGTTACTCGAAAAATAGCATGGCGGATTATAAATTTGTATATTTAATAACTGAAGATCAGGAAGTTAGCCTTGTTTAACCTTTTGCTCTAAATAACGGTAAAACATTAAACAAAAATGCCTTAACGATGATTCCTAATATAGCCGTAATCTTAACTGATGAACAAAAGAAGATCATTTGGGTAAATGATGACTTCACATTTATTACTGGATACACCGTTAGTGAGGCCATAGGTAAAAAGCCTGGGGAGTTGCTACAAGGCCCCAATACCGAGAAAGAAATCGTCCTGAAAATGCGACGATCTCTGGACAATAATGTTCCTCTAAAGGAGCAAATTACCAATTACCGAAAAAATGGTGAAGAGTATATTTGTAAACTGGTAATTCATCCCATTTTTAATAAGGAACACAAGTTGACCAATTTCATTGCTTTCGAAGTAGATGGCGATGAGGTAGGGAATGAAGCAGATATCCCTTTATTAAATCTAGGAAATAAATATCGCTCAAGTAGCCTTAAAGGTGTTGAAGAGATCAAGTTGTATGCTCAACTTAAAACACTAATGGAGCGAGACCAACATTATTTAAATCCTAATCTCACCCTAAAGGTAGTAGCAGACCTTCTAGGGACTAATACAAAATATTTATCTCAAGTAGTCAACAATCAAGCTGGGTGTAATTTTCAGCAGTTCATCAATGCATATAGCGTTAAAGAAGCCAAAAAGAAAATTATTGATAAAGACTACAGCAATCTAACGCTTTACGGAATTGCTCTGCATTGTGGGTTTAAGAATAAATCAACATTTTATAAAGTATTCAAAGAGTTTTTAGGACAAACGCCTCGCGAATTTATGCTCGCTGCTGTAAACGGCCATTAATATACTAGTCTGATTTTCAGTCAAAAGTTATCTTCTCCTATTCTCAACTTAGGACC
>CAYLSF010001807.1:0-1511 GCA_964385675.1 uncultured Saprospiraceae bacterium | reverse complement strand
TTATTACAATAGTAATAGACCATTATCTATTAAAAATTGTTATCAAGCGATGGATCTGACTCCTAAAAATACAGATGAGTATTTTTTAATAGTCGATAAAGTGATTTGGAATTATAATATTATGAAGCAAATTCCTCAATTGGATTCACTCCTAAAGGATTTAGAAGTGTTTTTAGAAACTCCAACGAATAAAAGACTGGAGAAAAATTGGGTGATTGTACATAGAGGCCGAATGCAATATCATGTTAAAACAAGCAATCCTGAGGCAGTTATTATTTATGCTCAAAAAGTAATTGATGGGAACAATAAATATAAGGTCTATCCTACAAAAGAATTGGCAATACCTTATGGTGAAATGAGTACCGCATATAGTGTTTTGGGCAAATTTGAAGAAGCACTCAAATACAATAGGAAGGCGATAAAATGTTTAGGACAAAATGAGGAAGCGCCGATCGTTGGTACTTATTTAGCGAATAAAGCGGTGATATATGAACGAATGAAAGACAGTGATAATGCAATAATAGCCTATAAAAAAGCTATTAAAGCATTGCGAGGAGACACTATTTCTTATATACAACCTTTAAAAGTATCGCTACAGCGATTAGGTAATATTTATCTTAGAAGGAAGAATTTTGAGGACGGAGAAAAATATATGAGAGAGAGTAGGAGATATGGAATAATAACAGCAGGAGAAGATATAAATTTTGCGTCTTATTTGCTTAGTAGAAGGAAATATGAAGAAGCCTTAAATTATGCTCAAAGTGCTATTGTAAAATTAAGCAAACATTTTATTGATAAGGATGTCATGAAGAATCCCTCTATATATGAAACTTATTCGTTTCCTAAAAATGCAGCTGGAGCATTAGCAAATAAAGGGCTAATTGCTTATATGTTGGGTGCAACAAAAGAAGACTTGGTATTAATGAAACATGGTTTAGAAACGATTAAACTTTCGATTCATGTTTATAAAGATGTTGCCAGAGCGTCTAGAGGATATGAAAACTCTAAATTTATCGCAAATAAAAGTGCTATAATGATGGAATTATACCTGATTAAAATGCAATATGAGATTTATAAAAACCTTGATTCTACCGATATATTTATAGAAGGTTGTTTTGGAGCATCTGAAAGGATAAAAGCCATGCAATTGGTAGAAACCTTATCTCCTAGTCCATTGCCCAAAGAAGTATCGGACAAAGAGCAATCGGTTATTAAAAAATTACAATTAACAGGACAGCGACTAGATTTAGCAACTATCTCAAAACGTCAAGATTCTATTCAGTTTTATCAAAAAGCCTTGTTTGACGTGAATCAATCACTGGAACGTTTGAAAAAAGAACACGCTAATTTGTATGACAAGCAATCCAATTTTAACATCGAACAACATGCTACAATAAAAGAGATTCAGGAAGTTTTAGATGAACAAACGCTCTTTATTTCTTATAGTTATGTTGGGAATGAATTATATACCATACCAATTGGTAAAGGTCAGAAAGACATTTACAAGGTAA
>CAYLSF010001806.1:0-1511 GCA_964385675.1 uncultured Saprospiraceae bacterium | reverse complement strand
ATCGTTTTGACTACCGCATCGAGTCGCCCGTCATTGGTATTAATCTCACTTTCGATGTATTCACCCAAGTAAAAAAATACCAAATAAATAAGGCTATGGTAATAAAATTCACCTTTAGCTTTAAAGATTTGGTTGGGTATATTTTTAAATATACTCTTAATAAGTCGGATTAAATGGTCTAATTTTTTTTGCTCAAAAGCTTCTTTTAGATGAATGACCATTGGCGTAGAATAGGCATAATCTGTATGTCCCAAAAATCCAATAATATTTTGTAGGAGTGAATTTCTAACCTCCAAATTAGGATAATCTAATACATATAAACCATTCGACTTTTTAGTTTTAATAGTTAAATAACCCGTTTGAAATAAAATAGGAATCAATTGAAGGTGTTTAATACTATAAGCTGAAAATGTAGCTTCTCCAACTTCAATATTTTCAAATTTTACCGCTCTTTTGGCATTCATGAGTTCGAGTAAAAATGTAGGTGTTCCGGTCTCGAACCAAAAATTCTTAAACTCACCAAAATCGAAATAAGACAGTAAAGAATAAGGATTGTATAAAAAAGTCTTTCCATTCCAACTATATCCATTATACCATCGCTTAATTTCTGCCAAATGTTCGGTTATTGTCCAATTATTTTCAGTAGCGAGTTCTTCTATTTCCTTCTTGAAGTTTTTTTCTAATTCTGTTTGTGTAATTCCTGTCAATTTCAAATAACGCCGATGAAAACTAATATCCGTTAAATTATTTAACTCTGAAAAAATACTGACTTTACTAAATTTTGAAACCCCAGTAATCATCATAAATTGAATATAAGGGTCACAATCTTTTATGATAGAATAAAATTTCTTTAATGTACTTCTATTTGCTTCTGCCTGTTTAAAATCTTTACCCAAATAATCTATAATTGGTTTATCATATTCATCAATCAACAAGATAACATTTCCGTGTTTTTGTGCCAATTGCACAATGAGGGCTTTAAAATTATCCTTTGCAAAATCCTTATCTAAATGAATAGAATAGTTTGACGCAATATCAGATAAATGTTGACTAATCGCCTTATCCAATGATTTATCTTGATAATTCATGCTACTAAATCCAATATGAATTACTGGATGTACTTTTGTCCAATCCCATTTATCTGCTATCCAAAGTTCTTTAAATAAATCTTTTCGCCCTTGATAAATTGACTTGATGGTAGATAACATCAAAGATTTTCCAAAGCGACGAGGACGGGCGTAGAAATAATATTTACCTTGTAATAAGGCATATATCTCTTGAGTTTTATCTACATAAAATAACCCCTTTTCTATGATTTCACTGAATGTCTGTACGCCTAACGGGTATCTTTTCATGTTATTATTCTATAATTTATATTCATCTAAGATAGCGTTTAAATAGTTAGCAATCAAGATTCGCTATCTTCTTTTAGTTGTATCGGAGTTAAGATTATACTTTTCTATGTTTTGGATTGCTTTGATTAGTAAAGGGTATAAATTTAACTTAAGAAT
>CAYLSF010001805.1:0-1511 GCA_964385675.1 uncultured Saprospiraceae bacterium | reverse complement strand
ACAGGCGGGAGCTGTTGTAAAGTCTGCATTGGATAACATTGGATTTAGATTAAATCCTATTTATATTGTAAAAATATTGAACATAAGCCTACAACAATCAATTTTACGAATGAAAAAATCATTACTAATAATCATATTATTTATTATTCCTTTGTTGGTTCTCAGTCAATCTAAAGAGAAACGATACCGAGCTGGTGTAAAAATTGCCCCTGAATTTGGTCTTTTATCCTTACAAAATACAGATAATATTAATTCTGAAAATGGTTTTGGTATAGGATACTCCTTAACTGTCGATTTCATAGAATATCGCTTAAACTCTAAGTGGAGTGCTAGTTTAGGAATTGGCTTTGCCCAACGACAATTGATTCAGCATACTGCTAGAGTTCTCTTTCCTGATACCTTCAGTTCTGCATCAGTAGATGAAACAGTTAATCTTTACAATATAGAAATGCCACTCACTCTAAATTTCAATGTACTTAAAAATACAAAGCAACGGAGTTACTTATTATTTGGAGGGGCACTGCACTATCAAGCTAATCATAATTCAAAAGCAGAACTGCTTTTTAGTGATGATAGCGGTGTAGAACATCCTATTGACTTTGAACTTCCTCGTACGACTTATGCTGCTATAGCGGGTTTTGGAATAGAATTTTCCGGAAAAAAAAGATTTTCTTGGGTTTTTGAACCTACTATTCGGTATAATTTTTTGTCACTCAATTATCAATACGGCAATAACTCTAATGGCTTATTTTTAATAGGAACAGCTTTTGGCGTAAAGTTTTGATATTGAAAAGTCTAAAACATCTATATAATATAGTCACAAAATGTTATTTTTTTGAATTGTCATTATTGTTTAATTCCTTTCATTGCAAGTATATCAATACACGGTAAATGTAAGTAACTTTTTATAACAAGAAACTAATAACAATATGAGACCATCGAAAAAAATTTTAACATTAATCGCTTTTATTACAGTTAGCACATTAACTTTTGCTCAATCTACAACTCCTTTTGGTGCACATGCAGATATTATGGATGATGCAACTGCTAAAAAGATTGTCATTAAAAAAGATCAGAAAGCGAAAGACGCTAAAGATGTTAAGAAATTACCTAAGTCAGATGCAACTAAACCAAAAGCTTCTGCAACTGAAACTAAGAAAAAAGAGGAAAATGCTACAAACTAATTTGTAGTAGTACTATAATATAAATGAAAAAAGCGGTTGAAAACTCAGTTTTCAATCGCTTTTTTCGTTTATGAAACTTTCCAATTTAAAAAATCTCAAAAAGTCACTTGATCATTGAACCCATTTTACAAAAACTTAATTGTTGTATGTGTTATTTTAATGGCAGGGTAGTACTACATTACTTATGAATAAATGTATTTTTGTATGTACTAAGAATATTTAATCAAATAAGAATACTATCAAAGATTCTAAAAATTATATTATCAAATAAAAACAGAGGAAATTAGTTTGAGTGAAATTATTTTAACTATTGATGGAGTCGATCTT
>CAYLSF010001804.1:0-1514 GCA_964385675.1 uncultured Saprospiraceae bacterium | reverse complement strand
AGCTAAAAATTGTTTTTGCTCATTTAAATTTTCCACCCATGGATAATTAATAGCAGAAGGGATATGACCCGCAACAGGATCAATCGGCTCATGTTCTCCTCGATAACGAGGGGCTGTTCTTGAATCCACAATTATATGTTGAGGATTCGCTGTAGCTTCTTCCAGTATTACAAAATCAACGACTACATTAGGATTGACTTTGGGTTTAAAGTTAGTGGATTTGGGTTTAACTATTTCCTTTGAAACAGGAAAATCATTAGCGATCCAATTTTGCCAACCTCCATCTAATACCGCTACATTTTCATGCCCCAACCATTTCAGCATCCACCAAACTCTAGCTGCAATTCCTCCACCAAAACTACAATAGGCTACAACTTGTGTATGTTCATCTATTCCAAATTGTGAAAATAAATGAATAGCTTTATCTACAGAAGGTAATGGATGTCTGCCTGTCTTTCCTTTGATAATTTCTCCTGATAAATCGTCATCTAAATGAGCATAGACTGCATTTGGAATATGTCCCTCTAAATATTCTTGATAACCTTGATTCTTATCTGATAGATAAAATCGGCAGTCAATAATTGTACACTTTCCTTTGTAATTTACTAACTCTGATGGTGTAATGATGGTCTGAAACATAAATTTTCTTTTGTTCAAAGATACAAGATTTCTAATGTTTTGTAACGTCGAATAAATTCGACTTTACTTGTAGGAAAATGAATACTGATTTTATTATTTTTAAGTTCATCGGATTTAAACAAGTTAAAATGTACAAGAATTTAATAACTGAACGACTGATATTAAAACCAGCTGAAGTAGGTTTTGCAGATATGCTTTTGGCATATCATATCAGAAACAAGGACTTTCTACAACCATGGACACCTAAACGAAAAGAGGAATTTTTCACGCTAAGTCATCAAAAGAATTTATTGAGCAATCGAGTAGGACTCATGAATTTTGGATTGGAATTGCGATTGTATGTTTTTAAAAAAGGCGAGGAACAAAAAATTATTGGAGATATAGGGTTTAGTAATATTGTCAAAGGAGCATTTCAATCCTGTTTTTTGGGCTATGCGTTGGATAAAGATAATATCAATCAAGGGATTATGGAAGAAGCCCTTAAAGCAGTTATTCCCTATTTTTTTGAGACTTTTCAATTGCATCGTATAGAGGCAAATGTACTGCCTAGAAATGGTGCGTCTATTCGATTATTGGAAAAACTAGGATTTGAATACGAAGGTAAAGCCAAAAAATATTTTCAAATTAATGGTATTTGGGAAGATCACTTACATTATGCTTTATTGAATGAAGCTGTTGAATAAATTTTGTTTATTTGTGGAATAAATTAGACTTATTTATCCTTGATAATCAAAATTTTGGTATCAGTACGCTGTACCTCAATACGTTTTTTATTTCAATACTACAATAAGTATCGGTGCTATGCACCTAGTTTACGCCATATTTAGGTGCATAGCACCAATACTTATTGTAGTATTTTTTTTATAATTATTTGA
>CAYLSF010001803.1:0-1516 GCA_964385675.1 uncultured Saprospiraceae bacterium | reverse complement strand
ATTCCTTTATTCAAAACCCAATAGCTATCGAGATACAGCATTTAAACCCACATCAGAGTTTTCATAACGTATCAATTTAACACCGAAATAGGAATAACAAACATATTCAATTAAAATTATACTAATTTTACTGCCTTAGTATTGTTTAATAACAATTTTCTATGCAGGCGAAAACTATCCTTATCTTTAAATGGATTTATATTATTGGTTGGCTGATTAACTTACCATTTCTCTATTTTAGGATTGCTTCTATCATGACTACCCTTTGGTTTTACATACTGCTTGGACTATTAGGCTATTGGGTTTTGAATAAAGGAATTGACAAATGGTGGTCACGAGAGAAGGCTTTAAATCTACGAATAAGCGTTTTCACACTTCTTATTGGTCTATTTTTAGTGGAATTTGGATTACGCTTTATTGTTAAAAAACATCTATCCTATACAGAGAAAAATGGACAATTCGCTTATTTTTCTGTTTATCAAGATGTCTTTTTTTTAGAAAAGTTTGGCTTTTTGGACAAAGGTTTATGGAAACATAATACGCTAACACTTCACTTTGACAATGTAGAATTCGATTATAAGCACCAATATAATAGTTTAGGACTAAGAGATGTAGAATTTGATATTTTAGCTAAAGATACCACTACCAAAAAAATACTTGGTATTGGCGATTCATTCACAGAAGGTGTTGGGACAGACTCGGATTATACTTGGCTAAAATCACTAGAAAGAGCACTGAATACAAAAGTAAATAACCAAACCTTTGTCACTATGAATGGTGGCATCATGGGCAGTGACCAAGTATTTGGCTTTGAATTATTGGATAGAGATTTAGATGTTTTTGAACCTGACATGGTGCTTTTGACCGTGAATAATACGGATATCAATGATATTATTTTAAGAGGTGGTGAAAATCGTTATCTCACTAAAGAAACCATCCAAGTTAGAAAACCACCATTTTGGGAACATTTATATGCTATCAGCTTTATTTTTAGAGTGGTTATACACGATGTTTTAGATTATAATCGTGTATTTATGCGTCCTACTGAATATGTCGAAGCCAAACAAGAAGCTGAAAATATAATTATCCAACAAATCAAGCGATTTCAAAAAAAGGCAAAGGCAGAAGGCTTTCAATTTGCTGTCATCGCTCACCCAATGATTTATGAAATTCAAGAAGAGTCCTACCGCATTGCGGATCTCGTTCAACAATTAGAAAATATGCCTTCGCTGCATTTCATTGATTTACACAAAAAATACATCAACGAAATCGGGATGAATAAAGAAAATGTTCTAGATTATTACTGGGCATTAGATGATCACCACAATAGTAAAGGATATGAAATTTGGGGCAAACTCGTAGGAGCATATTTAATTGAAAATGGATTAATCGAAAAAACAAACTAATGGTTACTCAAAAAGAAATCACGTTACCAAGCTATCAAAGAGGCTTTCATATCATAACGAGGCATATCACAAATGCTTTACCTACTCTACCTCAGGCAGGTCTATTGAAT
>CAYLSF010001802.1:0-1519 GCA_964385675.1 uncultured Saprospiraceae bacterium | reverse complement strand
GATACTTTACAGCGTAACCGAAAATGGCTATAATCATTGACCACATATAAATAATTTCAAAAAGAGATTGGATAATATCTGCTATTTTTGAAGTGGATAAGTGCGGTAAACAAATAATTTGTGTTACAAACGCAATAACGGCTACGAGTAACACCGACTTTTTAAGATGAAAACAGATTTCAAAGAAGGTTTTATAGAATTGCATAAATATAAATCCATATACAAAAAGTAGCAAATAATGTGTAAAAGCATACCAATCGTCAATGAGATTTAGTTTAACGGGAAATGCAGAAGATAAGGTAGCCTCTATTAAAACAATTGGTAGTATAAATATATAAATTAACCATGGATTCTTTTTGAGGCTTATTGCTAATTCTTCTATAAATCGTTTTGAAATGGGGGAGGTAAGTAAAAAGGCCAAAGGTATTAGCAATAAAGAATAGCAAAGTAGATAAGGTAAGAACCAAAGATGATTCCAGGTAATATTCCCTTCTGGGTAAATCCCTTTAAATCCTATAGTAATTAAATATTCCCAATAACTGATGCTAAGACCATCATTGACGATTCTTTCAATATATACTTGTGGTGGAACAATGACCAGCATTCCAAAAATAAGAGGAACGCCTAGTCGCCATAAACGTTCTCGACTGTATTGAATTGAACTCCGCTTTCGTAATGAAAAATAAGTTCCCATTCCAGATATTAAAAATAATATTTCGAGTCTCCATTGATTTAAAGAGAGTAATGGTAACCTCATCCAATCATAAGTTTCTGAGTTTTTGATATGCCATCCCCAAGGATTGAAATACATACTAACATGGTAAAAAATTAATAATCCAAATACAATAACTCTCAACCAATCCAACTCGTATCTTCTTGATGTTGTCATTTGTTATGTGTTTAATTTAATAAGTAAAATTTGATAAGAACAAAATTAAGGGAGTCCAATATTTAGGGCAAAATGGAGTGATAGGTGACGAAAAATTGGGATAAATGACATCAAAAAGGGATGAAAGGAGTCAATGAGGGATGAAATGTATCTAAAAAATTAACGTAATTGCTCTTGCAATTGAATAAATGCTGTTTTTTTATTTCGAGAAACAGGAATTGAAATATCGCAATTATCATAGTGAATCGTATAACCTTGAGAGTTACCACCTATCCGAGCAATATTGTTGATATTAATTAAATAAGAGCGATGGGGTTGAAAAAAATTAGGATGAGCTTTAGAAATGGAGGATAACGTATTTCTTATCATTTTCTTTAGAACCTTATCTGTTTTGTAAAACACTTTAATGTAATTACCTTCTGATTTTAGAAATAGAAATTGATGCTCATGAATCTGTAATTCGATGTTACCTTTTGCGTTATGGAATGTTATTGTTTCAATTTTGGTTTCTTTAATTTTAGTGATGGATTTGGTTAGTGATTTACCTTTGGTTTCATTTGTGTATTTAAGCCTAAAATGATTAATCCATGTGAAAAGGGGATAAATAATTAACCCAATTAAAAAAGCATT
>CAYLSF010001801.1:0-1521 GCA_964385675.1 uncultured Saprospiraceae bacterium | reverse complement strand
TTCTACGGAAGAACTTTTTTAATGACTAATTGTCAACTGATAAATGATTCATCTCTATTTATTTCAATTTGCCGATAGTGAAGATGTCGTCATAGAACGCCTTCAGCAAGACCAAACACTACCGTTACATAGTGCAAAAATTCAACTTGGAGATGTGCCAGAAACGATTCTACTAGAACTTTTTGAACCGTTGATTAATGCGACGGTCTCCAGTATTTATACGTCTAAACCCTTACCCATTGCCTTAGATAAAACCGCAACCTTAGACAGCTTAACTACTCCTACCTTTACATCAGGATATAAATGTGCTTTAGTTCATTTTAATGATTTAACCATTACCTATAATGGTGCTACGCATACCGTTCCCCTACTCTCCCAAACTGCGAATTGGAACGGCTTAAACCTCACCTTTGCCGATACCTCCAATAGCAAAGGACTACTCACCACCTTTTACCTACAGTATTTTAATATTATCCGTGATAATCACACCCTAGAAGCAAATATCTGGCTTAATACCCTCGATACCATTCAAGAGGAGTTTAGGCAATTAGTCTTTACCGATAATGATTTTTGGATACTCCTTTGGCTACGTCAAAATGTAGCGACACCTTCTGATGGTACTATAAAAATGGTGCGATATAGTGCCTTAAAAGCTCCTATTCCAATGGTATTTGGTTTGGTGGAGCATCGGTTGATTTTGGGGTATTGAAGATATTTTCTTAATTTTAGATAACTTATCGTTTTATGGGATTTTATCCTTTGATTAGGATATTATTATTTTTAATAATCAATAAATTCGATACCCTATTAATATTTAAATATAAAACCCAAAAATGAAAAAGAATATCTTAATATTAATGCTTCTAACAATTGTAATGGTGTTAAATGCTCAGTCCATCAAAAAACCTATTATAGATCAAATTATTCCTTCATCAGGTAAACCTGATACTACAATGATCATAAATCTTAAGGGGCAAAATTTTAGTGAACGATCAATTTTATTATTCTCTAATCATATTAAACAAAAGCAAATAATTAATAAAGATTCCTCAAATATCACAGTGAAAATTTCTATCTCAAAGAATATCTCAATTAAAGAAATTCCTATTGGAGTTATGAACTCATTTCCCTTTAATATCAGTGTATTTTATTGGGAAATTGAATTAAACACAGATACAATACCTATAAAACCTAGTACATCGAAAAGTTTAAATAAACAATTAAATGAAGATGGGACATTATTTGTAGACTGGCAGGTAGACGAACAGAAAAGTAACGGGGAAATCTGGTACCCGGTCCGAGGCTATACGAAATATCCAAATTACGTAGACGACCCGGTGATATTTGCCAGGCTGCTGGCAAAATCGAGAAAACTTGTAAAGTTCAGCATTTCCAATACAAGGAACAGTAATTTCAAATCATCATTCAGTTTTTCAATCGAAAATATTTCAAAGATCAACAGAGTACTCAAGGACTGTAAAAGAGGAGTATTCAAATATTAAGATGATTCTTTCTCTTACA
>CAYLSF010001800.1:0-1522 GCA_964385675.1 uncultured Saprospiraceae bacterium | reverse complement strand
GGCGGTAACGGGTTTACCCGATGCTTTCAGGATATTGTAAATTACAAAGGCATCATCCACCGCACCGCCATCCGTATTGATGAAAACATTGATTCGTTCAATATTGGAATTCAATCGGCTGAGGTAGCGAATGACTTCATGTTTAGAGACACCATACCAACTTCCTATATCACCAATGATGACTAAATTGGCAACCTTGTCTCGAACAAGAACGCCTCGTGTTTTACTCCATCCATCATAATTTAATTCGTTCATAAACCCGTTACCCTACGATAGTTCAAACAGAAATTTATTCAAAACTACATAACCCCATTTGCTTATACAATACTGTAAGGCATACGAACCTATTCAAAAAAAAGATAAATAAATCTTTTATAAATTATTATGGTCTTTATTTTAAAATATAACCATATAAAAATTTGTACTACATGAGGTTTTATACTTATATTTGTAGTATTCAAAAAGGATGGAAACGTCTCTAACTTTTAGTTTAAATACAATAAAAATGAGCAATACATTAAATGAGCAAATTAGTATGCAGTTACAAAGCGATGTACTGCAACCGCAGATTCAAGAAGTCATTAACAACGCCTTTAATAAGGCACATTTTGGAGCAAAACTAAAGGCATTACGCCTTGCCCTGGACACCTCTCTAATTATGTATCATAGAAGAACACCGGAGCAAGTTGGCATTACTACGTTTGCTAAATTCTTAGGTATTGAGAATTATTCTTTGCAGCGATTAGAGCGTGGGAAGGGATGTAGTTTAGATACATTGCAAACTATTATTGAGAAAATGAAGAGTTTCATTAAATAACTTAATATCTATAGATTACTTATTAATTCTTATTTATGATAGAAAATTCATTTTACCGTTTTGCCCAAAAAGATAGTAAGAGAACGGTTTGTAATTGGAAAAGATTTTTTAAAGAATCGTTAGGGGAAAAAACGTATTTAAAACATTTCGATGACCTATTTTTAGGATCAGAAAAAATACGAGTATCAAAATCAGTAATAGATTTCTTTTTTAAACTAGAACTTGAAAATTTTGTAAAAGTTAATAGGGAACTTTGCGAGGCATTTTTTGAAAAAGAATTTACTAAAAGCGTTCTTTTACCTGAAGGTGGATTTTTAATTAAATACACTAAAAATGAAAAGAAATTGTTCATGGTGTCATCTGATCATTACAATAATAATGCTCCCTATTTAAATGCTATTTATGATATTGATAAAATCCAAATTGAATGTACTATTGGTGTAGAATTTGTATTTGATGATGATTTAAAAGATAGCTGGAATTGGCATTCATCTTTAGCGGCTGGAGAGGTTGCACAATTTTTATTTTTCTTAGAATATTACAAGGATTACGGATATGGAACAGAGGATATTGTTAAAAGTAATGAAACCATAATAACGAGAACATGTCTCAAAGAATGGAAAAATATTGAATTAAATCATTTTAGAGATACTATTACAAACTTCATTTAAAGTTAAAGGATGTAGTTTAAATCAATAACTCATA
>CAYLSF010001799.1:0-1523 GCA_964385675.1 uncultured Saprospiraceae bacterium | reverse complement strand
TATTACTTATAAATTTTATACGCATTGCAATAATTATTTTATTTGAACTAAAGATTGTTGGAATATGTATTTGGATTGCTAAAAAATGGGAAATACCAATATTATTTCAATATGCAAGAAACAAAGCATTAGGTTTAGATGAATGGGCTAATGCTGAATTATTAGGTCATCCTAGTGAAACTATTAGTTCCAGACTTGGTAGATCAATTGGCAAAGAACGTTACTTTTGGGTTAAATGGTTACGTAAATGGGTTGACCATATTGCATTAAAATATTTCGATGACCCTGAACATTGTAAAAACTCAATAATACCATTAGAACAAGAATCATTTAAAGAAGTTGATTATGAAATTTGGAATTGGAATAAAGCATAATGGCTAGAATATATTATCGTGAAAAGGGTCAAAAACCTAAGAAACAAAGTTATATACGAAAAAATAAAGCTCGTATTTGGTGGGTTAGAGGCTGGGCTAGTATTGCAATATTTGAATGTCTATATATTATATATAAATTCTATCCTAATATCCTACCTAATTTTTAACAAGTAATATTAGGGCTACCTTACCCTACCTATATATACGTACAACCCATCCCAATAAAGGGACGGTTAACATAGGAGTAAAAATGTCAGATGTAAGTGTTGGTGAAGCAGTATCAGTTCAAGATGCATCAGCTGCAATGGTTGATGAAGTTGGATCACCTGCTGTAGATGAAGTAGTTGAAGATGTAAGTGAAGAGCAAGAACTTGAAGCTAGTGCTGATGAAGTTAGTGAAATCTCTGAAGAATCTGTATCTGAAGATGACGCATTACAAGCTGCTGAAGAAGAGATTAAAGAATTAAAGAAAAAACTCAAACTTAAAGTTAATGGTGAAGAAATTGAAGAAGAAATTGACTTTAATGATGATGAAGCTTTAATTAAAAAACTACAAAAAGCTAAGGCTTTTGATAAAAAAGCCGAAGAAGCATCTCATATTAAAAAACAAGCTGAACAACTCATACAAATGTTAAAAGATAATCCTGCTGAACTTTTGCGTCAAGCTGGACATGATTTAGATGAAATGGCTTATAATCATATTCAAGGTGTAGTTGAAGAATCAAAAAAGAGTCCAGAACAAATTGAACTTGAGAAACGCGCTGCTCGTGAAAAAGAACTTGAGGATAAATTAGCAAAACTTGAAGAAGAAAAAACAACTGCTGAAAATGAGCGTTTAAAAAATGCTGAAGCTGCTAGTATTCAAAAACAAATTCTTGAGAGTTTAGATAATACCGAAACTATATTATCTTCTAAAGATCCTGAAGTAATTGGTGATATCGCTAGAGCTATGTATCGAGCAATGGAAGCTGGACATAATGATGTGCAAGTTTCAGATGTAATTAAAGTTGTAGAAGATCGTTACGTTAACAAATTAATGACTCGATTTGAATTAATGGATGATAAATCTCTACAAAAACTATTCAAAAAACCTTTAGAAAGGCTGAGAAAACAAAGAGTTAGCCGCAAAAAGGCTGAAACTAAGACTGC
>CAYLSF010001798.1:0-1523 GCA_964385675.1 uncultured Saprospiraceae bacterium | reverse complement strand
CAGAATTGGTTAGATACAAACGTTCCTGGATGGAAAGGGATGTTTTAATGATAAGTTATTTTTATGAAAGTCAATGAATTAGATTTATATAGAATAATATTTAAATATCCATTTAACAATATAGATTGGGCTCATCATCCAAAGGCTAAAGTTTCATCAGTACTGATAGATTTTTATGGTATAAAGAGCTTGAATAATAAGGAGTATTATGTCGCAAATGTTTTAAATGCTTTCGACAGATCTAGCATATCGAAATCGGAACTAAAAGAGACGAACATATTATTTGGTCCAGTATTATGTGAACAACCTTTATTAAGAGGTAAAAATAAATGGTTGGATCTCTTAAGACTTGAGAAACAAGAAGAAGATTGTTTTCCCCCAAAGTTTTATGGAGCTACTTCTAAGAGAAATACAAATGCGCAAAAGAAGAACGATCAATATTATTATTCACTAGAAACAGGAAAGTATACAGAATCTACCTATGATATCATTGGTCATTTAGAATCACCTACTGTTTTTAATGATTTTACGATCGAGGTTCGTATATTCATTGAGCTTCTAAGAATTAATGGTATAGACAACAACATTTACTTTGATGTACTTAAGAAAGCCCTTATCAATAGTGAGGTATTTGAAGACAGCACGAGCGATGAAATTGATAGCTGGATTACTAGTTTTATTAATTCCTCGCTTCTTATACCTAAAAGCGATCTAATCCCTAAAGAAATTAGAGGGAAACTGAATCCCTGACTGGTGCGCTTTTGTAGAGCGTGACTATTGTGCAGCGAAGTAGCATTTGTAATGCGGTGAAGATATAGATAAGGCCTAGTAGCGATACTGGGCTTTGTTGTTTTAGGATGCGAAAGCCTGTTTCGCTTTTACGTTTTGTAGTACGTTTTCCATCAAGTAAAAAAGGTGCATACGATCAGCTTCAGGTAGTTGTTGTATTTCCTGAATCTGTTTTATGATATTGATATCAAGCATTTGCGAAGTGTTACCAACCAAGTAGTCCAGCGAAATCTCGAGTGCTTCAGCAAGTTTATTAGCTATCTCTACTGACGGAGTTCTTTCATTACGTTCATACTTACCAATGATAGCTCCCGAGGTTCCAATACGTTTAGCTAAAGCCTCACGGTTGATGCCTTTTTCCTTCCTTAACTCTAATAATCTTTTCCCAAAATCCATACTAAAGGTATTGAAAATCACCGTTTAACTCTGTTTTTGTAAAAATATTCAAACTAATGGTTAATAAAAACCACAGTAGTTTGGTTGTGGTTCAAACTATTGAGTATGTTTGTGACCAATTGGTGATAAAAAACTTTTTTCCATGCCTTACGATCTTCGTCCTTTATTAGCCCATGTAGCAGAAGAAACCCCTGTTGGTGTCGCTCATCAGTTGGATCGTTTACTGTATGACTTAGTGATGAGTGCGGAGTACCGGAAGTGTTATGATGAGTTGGGAGAACGATACTTAGCGTTGGTGACCTTGCGGGATGTGTTTGCGATGATGGACAGTCAGGAAG
>CAYLSF010001797.1:0-1525 GCA_964385675.1 uncultured Saprospiraceae bacterium | reverse complement strand
TGCTTCTTTTTTATTTATCCACACTTTTTTGAATAAAAATTTTCCGTACTATTGTCAATACTTGATTCAAAATAATAAATAAGATAATCTAAGTTGTACTAAATAAACCCTATGGTATCTTTAATTCTAAACATGACATGATTATTTATGATAATTTTGAATCATCACTAAAGCTCTCAATCTTGCCCTTGCTTTACCAATTTACATACAATACTTATATAGATTTTCTTCACATATCATACTAACCTTTGTAAAATGGCAATTTAACTACTACTGCTTTTACTCGCTTTTTACGAATAGCAATATAAATTTCGGAACCAATTTTTGAATACGCCCTATCCACATAGCCCATTCCAATACCCTTATTTAAAGAAGGTGATTGTGTGCCAGAAGTTACGATTCCGATTTGATTATCCGCTCCATCCATAATCGAATAGTCATGTCTAGGAATTCCTCTAGCGGTCAGTTCAAATCCAACTAATTTCTGAGGCGTACCATTTTTGCGTTGAGCTTTAAAAATATCAACAGAATTAAATTTACCCTTTTTCGTTTTTGTAATCCAACCTAATCCTGCTGCAATCGGCGAAGTAGTATCATTAATATCATTACCATACAATGCGAATCCCATCTCCAAACGTAAGGTATCTCTAGCCGCTAAACCGATAGGCTTAATACCTTCTGCCGCCCCTGCTTCAAATATCCTATCCCATACCTCTGCTGCCTTCTCGGCAGGAATATATAATTCAAATCCCCCCGAACCTGTATAGCCTGTAGCAGATACAATCACCTCCTCGACTCCTGCAAATGTTCCCGTCTCAAAAGTATAATAGCCCATATTTGCCAGATCAATCGCAGTCAAAGACTGTAATGCTACCGCAGCCTTAGGTCCCTGTATCGCTAAAAGAGCAATATCATCTGAAATATTAGTCATTTTGGCATCGTATGTATTATGCTGCACTATCCAATTCCAATCTTTCTCAATATTACTCGCATTTACAACTAGTAAATACTTTGCTTCAGCTAATCTATAGACCAATAAATCATCTACAATACCACCATCATGATTAGGCAAACATGAATATTGAGCTTGTCCAATTCGCAACTTAGTAGCATTATTAGACGTAACCTGCTGAATTAAGGCTAATGCCCCTTCGCCTTCTACCAAAAACTCTCCCATATGAGAAACGTCAAATACTCCTACACCTTCCCGCACCGTTTGATGCTCTACTTTAATTCCTGTAGGGTAAGTAATCGGCATATTATAACCCGCAAAGGCTGCCATTTTTGCTCCTAAATTAACGTGTACCTCCGTTAAAGGTGTATTTTTCATAGCACTTTTTTAGTTGTATGAATCGTTGTGAATTGATTTAAATTTTAATAACAAAGGTAAGTCTTATTGGTTTGAAAAAGGATTTTTTCTGAAAGAAGTGTTTTATTTGGTGTTAGCAATTTTCAACAAATGATTGTTAGGAACAAACCATTAAAGATAAAATTAGTTAACTATTCTATTTATAGAGATAGTGTT
>CAYLSF010001796.1:0-1529 GCA_964385675.1 uncultured Saprospiraceae bacterium | reverse complement strand
CACTTTGAAAATTTCGGGTTTCAATTATAATGTTTTTACAATAAATTGATTTTTAGTAGTTTACTTACAGAATTAGCTGCAAATTTTTATAGAGGTCTAGTCAAATTTCTTTTCCCCTCGTTCTATCAATTTAATCAATCTTTTATTCAGTCTAATTACGGATTTACTTAATAATTGAGTCTCACTATTTTTTCCCAATAAAGAGTTCCATACAATTTTTCCTGGATTCACAGGGATTGCCGTTTTTGAAGGGAAAGGATAAGCGAGTACTTCTTTTTTTAAATCTTGAATGACTAGTCCTTCTAACTCTTTTGTATTATCTACTCTTTTATAGTCACAAGTGTAAAAGGTTGATGTTTCTAACTGAATTGTTTTATCTACTTCCAAGGTTTTATCTAAGAAGAAACCTGATTTTTTCCCCTTATACAAGTGAACAGAAGCAGTATCATAAATAAAAAGGAATTTAGAAAATTCATAATTTTCTGTAAATGCTTTAGCAATATAATCGTTTGTGGTAGCAATATTATCTAAATGTTCCTCTAATTCACTTTCTAAATATTTACGTTGTTTTTTCTTTAGATTATTATCCGCTAAGGCTAATCTCAATTTCTGTGTTTTATTTGCCCCTGAACGTAACCTTATTACTAAAGTACCCTCTCTTAAATTTTTGCAATGTTCATAAGCATTTTTAAGGTTAGTCTCCTTTGCACTTAAAGTCTTATCTTCTTGTGCATCAATATTAGATGATCCTAATCCAATTATACAAAGCAATAGAAGTATATAGTTTTTAAAATAATTCATCACACGTTAAAAATTGGTTAAACCCGATAATAGAAAATAGCATTGATAAATAGCGTGTTAAATTTGAAATCTATAAAAAATGAATTGATTTGAGAACGTCATTAACTCGTTTTTTATTAAATAATTTCAATTACCAAGTTGTCAAAAAAAATTATGATCTTTGTAAGTAAGTTTTTGTTTACAAGATTGTAAATGTAAATAAATTTCGCTTGGTGCAATAGCATCAATTGATGAAACGGTCGTATTCAAAACGAATCAATCATATAATTATGTCAAAACGTTTTGGTATTACATCAATCAATAACAGGCACTACGAGTATATTTAAATCTGTAATAAGATAATACATTACCATAAAGTTTGTTTTATAAAAACTTTATAATCAACTATATTGCAATCAAAATAATTGACTAAATAATAATCCATGAGTACAGGGGTTGATATTCAAGCATTGAACGAAAGAATCTACATCGAAAGTGCTTTTATAGATAAATTAACGCAGGAAACGTCAAAAGTTATCATCGGTCAAAAGCACATGATAGAGCGACTTTTACTAGGTTTATTAGCAAAAGGACATGTACTGCTAGAAGGACTACCGGGTTTGGCTAAAACTTTAGCAATTAAAACACTCTCTAAAGCTGTAAATGGTGATGTCAGTCGGATTCAGTTTACGCCTGACCTATTACCAGCAGATATTGTGGGTACTATGATCTATAATCCAAGTGCTAAT
>CAYLSF010001795.1:0-1529 GCA_964385675.1 uncultured Saprospiraceae bacterium | reverse complement strand
CAAAGGTTAGGGTGTTCAGAAATTTGTCCTAAGGTATTAATAATTTCTACAAAAATCGTTTGGGTATCTTTTCCTTGTGTATTGATATTTAAGCATTTACAGAGTCCTTCTGTATTGACAACATCTAATGCAAATGAAGCATTTTCATCTTGCGTTACCCAAATAATATGTTGGTAGGCTTGATTGTATTTACCAATATAGGCTTGTGCTAATGCGGTCTTTCCGATGCCACCTAATCCATTTACTACTACTACCTGTTTATCTTCTAATAGTAACTTTCGGACTTCTGCTAGGTCTTTTGTTCGTCCTATCAGTTCTGTTTCATGAATGGAAGGGATTTTGGCGGTTAGGTGTTTGGGGAGTTTTGGAGTGGTGTTCTGATTGTAATAATTATAAATGATAGTTTTATCCCTATTTACATTATCCCCACTTCCACTATGTTTTTGATGTGTATTGTGGTCACCTACATTCATATCGCCACTTACGGTTACGGTTCCTTTTACGATATTTTTTTGTGCGGCATACCCCGTCAATAGGGTTTTAAACAATTGTAAGGTCTTATCTTGATGCTTATCCATCGTTTGCATCAGGGCATCTATCTGTGCGGTTTGGAGTTGTTCTAATTTTTCTACTATTTCATTTGGGGCATCGTTTTGATGGATAGTAAGGGTACTCCCTTCTATATTTTGTAGGGTTATATTCCCGTTGCCTGTTATTTTTATTTGGTTGCTCATTTTAGTACGGTTAACGGTGGACGGGCAACGGTGAACGGTTCTTTTTTAAAAAACTGTTCCTACTTTGATGCCTTTATTGTTTTTTAATTTGAGATAAAAATAGGGAAAAATATGGATATTCGGCTAATTTTGTGTTGGCGTAATCGGTGGGGAGTGATCGAATTGGAGTGATGGAAACGCGGATGAAGCGGATCTAGCGGATTTGAGCGGAGCTATCTAATAGACTTGTTTTACTTTGAATATCAACCGATTATAAAAAGCGTAATTAAATTTGGGTCGGTACGCTGTACCTTTATATCATTTTGGTCTCATATACTACAATAAGCATTGGTGCTATGCACCTATTTTACACCATATTTAGGTGCATAGCACCGATACTTGTTGTAGCATTGAAATAAAAAGTATATTGAGGTACAGCGTACCGACACCAAAGTATTGATTATTAAAGGTAAGCAAGTCTAATTGACGTGCTTTAAGAATAAAAGGAACGACACAATCACACAATCAAAAAAATGTCCGATAACTCGATAAGTTTGAATAAGTATATTAGTAGCACAGGCGTCTGTTCTCGGCGGGAGGCGGATCGGTGGATAGCGGCAGGTCGGGTGAAAATTAATGGGCAGGTGGCTCAAAAAGGGAATCGGGTGTTGCCGAAGGATAAGGTGACGATAGATGGTAAACCGCTGAAAGCGAAGCCGTCTTATGTGTATATTGCGTTGCATAAGCCGCCTGGTATTACGTGTACGACAGACTTGCGAGATAAATCGAATATTATTGATTTTGTGAATCATCCTT
>CAYLSF010001794.1:0-1532 GCA_964385675.1 uncultured Saprospiraceae bacterium | reverse complement strand
ATTAATTATTACTAATAACGGTAAATATACAATATATGAGTGGTAAAGTCAATGCACGAGTTCTTGTGAAAGAATTAGGTAGAGGGGCAAAAGCAGAAATAGCAAAACGCTCAAATAGAAGTTGGAATACTGTCAATGATTATGTAAAGGGTCGGATTAAGGAAAGTCCATCAATTAAAAAAGCGATTTTGGAATACTACTTAGAGGTAAAAGAAAAAGAGATGGAGTTAGAAAAACGACTTAATGCTATTAAAAACCAACAATCCAAAATAGTAATTGCATAAGGAGTATTTAGGCAATTAAAAGCGACTAAGGAAAGCTAAGGTTTAACAGGGATCAAAGTAGCAATGATATATGTTTTTAGTTGTCACTTTACCTATATAAAATTAGCGTTTAAGTAGTCTTAGCATACTGATTGAACGAAGTTAAAAAAGGATTTAAATTGATATTTTAAAAACTTTAAATCATTAAAAATGCCATACTTAGAGGATGACAATTATATCAGTTTAGAAAACTTGTTGTCAAGTTGTGATATAGACAAAAGAACTATATCAATAGGTATTGATAATGGAGATATAAAATTCAAACGATCTAAAGACCTCTTTGAATCTATATTGATTAGTATGGATTCTATACAACAATTAGGTTACGTCATAGATCCGTCTTTACATGAAGTGAATTTGAGATTGATACAATTTAATGTAAATAACGGAGCGTGGTCAAGCGACTTAGAAAATGGTGGGGGTATTACTGGAGCGTCTATTAATAGAATGATTACACTAGATGATTTAACAGAGGATAATGTATCTGAATATGTTGCCCAACTTTCACAAAGTGAAAGGATAAGAAGTACGATAGCAATGGGTCATGTAATGATTGATGATTCTGCAATTGAAGGGTATTACAATGTAAAGTCAAAGTTAGATCATGTTTATAATAAAGGGTATAAGGACTTTACTGATGGATTTAAAGATTTTATACATTCAAGCCAAGTGAAAAAAATCAACTTGTATGCTAAAGAGTTGGTATTTTGGATTGCTGTTATTGAACTAACAGGCGGTTTAACTCGCAGGGCAAAATACAAAAACTTACCATATTGTTATAAGTGGTTTTTAACTCAAAAATTCAATGGTAAGAAATTTAAAACAATGGAGTCTTTTAAGAGCAAATTAAAGCGAGTAAGAAAAGTATTTATTGAACGTGGTGATATATACCGATTTATTTGTCCTAATTTCTATAAGTAAATAATCTATTGGTGTGTTTAGTGGTGCTATGTTGTAACGGTGAAGCGAATCAACTAAAAATCTTATGCTTAGTATTGCAAAAAATATGGATTATGATTCAAGTATCTACGTAAGTGTAGGTGACTTAATCAACAGGGGGTTAAATGCTTCATCAATTGAATCGGTTTCTGCCTCCATGAAATATTCAAATATATCCTCTCTTGAATACTCATCCACATTATCCTCGATATAATAATCTAAGTTGACTTTAGTGCCGGAAGTGACGATCGCATCCAATTCATCAAATAA
>CAYLSF010001793.1:0-1533 GCA_964385675.1 uncultured Saprospiraceae bacterium | reverse complement strand
AATCGCTTGTTTTGCCATTTGTCCACAGGCTTTTACAGCGTGTATCAATCCTGCAAAACGTTTATCATTTGTGTAACCATGCTTGTAGCGATAATAAATTTGTTGTACAATCACAGCTATTTTAAATAACCCATAAACATAGTGAAAGATAAAATCTCCGACCTCTCTACCACTTACTAAGGCATATTGATGAACGACTTCTTCTCTTGTTGGATTTCCTTCTATTGTCGTAGAGTTTAACTGCATCATTTGCATTGCAGGCGGATCATTTGGATTAATCCAGTAGCCTACGGATGTTCCTAAGTCCATTAAAGGATCGCCTAACGTTGCCATTTCCCAATCCAATATCGCTACTATTTTTGACCAATCCTTTTCATCCAACACGACATTATCGTATTTGTAATCATTATGAATTAGGGATACGCCCGACTCAGGTCGAATATTATCATTTAGCCATTTAATGGCAAATTCTATATCGGGTAAATCGTCTGTTTGTGATTTATAGTATCGCTTTGACCAGCCTTTAATTTGGCGTTCCACATATCCATTCGGCTTTCCAAAATTTTCTAACCCTGCCGCTTTGTAGTCTAGGTTATGATAATCTGCAAAAGTCTGAATTAATTCTTTTGAAATAGCTTTCATTAATTCAGGCTTAGGGTGCATTTCTTTGGGCATCTTTGGGCGAAGTATCACACCGTGTAAACGCTCCATTACGTAAAATTCTGCTCCCAAAACGGATTCGTCTTCACAAAACAATAATGGACGAGGTACTTTATCGTAAATTTTCATTAAGCTAGAAAGTATATTATACTCTCTAGACATATCGTGTGCAGACTTGATCTTTGCTCCAAAGGGCGGGCGACGCAATACTAATTGCTGTTCCCCTAAGCGGATAAGGTAAGTCAAATTAGAAAACCCTCCAGGAAATTGCTCAATGACCAACTCCCCTTCTGCATTTGGTAAATGATTTAATAAATACTGCTCTAAAGCGGCTTGATCGAGTTCTTCCCCTTTACGGACACTTGTAGATTTATCTTTCCAATTTGACATACTTGATAGGTAATAAGTGATAAGTAATAGGTAATAAGCATAACAAATACGTGATTGACTGAATTTGCTATTACATGTTATACCCTTGTGACAAAATTAGAAAAAGGGGGTTGAGGTTTAGTTAAACGGGTTTAATTATGGTTTGAGAGCGCTACAAACTGAAAATGATTCTTTACTGATGAATATCTTTTAGAGGGTTTTGACGTGTATCAAATAAACTTGAAATAATTAATGACTACTTTTTTAACCATCGAGACATTTTTTGAAGTGCAACATCATTTTCTACTAAATTTTCTTCTATAAAGCTAGCATTCAATTCTTTATCTAAATTTGACTCTTGTTCTATTGTTAGTGTGGTATTATCTGAAAGTGTTTGGGCAATAACTTCAGACATTAATTCATATAGATGTTGTAAAAGTTCTTGATTGTTTACTTTTGCAATCATTTCTGTCAACCCTCCTTTCAATTCAAATATATTCATAT
>CAYLSF010001792.1:0-1534 GCA_964385675.1 uncultured Saprospiraceae bacterium | reverse complement strand
AATTACTTCCACTTTCAACTTGCTTAGAAAAAACTAAGTTTAAAAACCATTTTTTCATCCACTATTTATGATTTCTTTATCCCGATTAGAATATCTACTATTAATTTGAGGAAGACATAATAACCATTTGTTTTGTCTCAATTATTTCTCCATCTACTATTAAAGCATAGATATATGTCCCTCTATTTAATTGAGAAGTATCGATATCAAAATTTCCAAAACCCTCATTGCTATTTAAACGAATCGAATTAACTTCTTGTCCTTTAATATTATAAATTTTAACATAAGCATCATTCGTAGTTTCGCCAAGAAAATATTCAATCTGTGTTTTCTGAGATGAAGGATTTGGGGTATTTTGAAATAATTTATTTGTCCCTTTTTCTTTCATTAAAGACTCATTCTGCTGCATAAATAATTTCTCAAGTTTGGATACTTTTTCTTCCAGGTCTAAAATCTTAGCATCTTGTTCTTTCACCGCCTCTGTCAAAACTGGTATTAATGTTTTATAATTAACTGTATAAAAACCATCTTTTTCCTTTACTACAGCTTCTGGAATTACCTTTATTAGCTCTTGTGCTATAAACCCTACCTGTGGCATCGTATTCAATTCAATATCTCTGTTCTCGTCTTGATTCCACTGATAAGTTACTCCATTCAACCTTCTCACCACAGCTAAAGCTTCTTCTATTGGAGCAATATTCTTTTTAAGTCGAACATCTGAGTATTCATAATATCCTAAACTACTAGTTGTTCCTCCTACTTTTAATTTAAAATTACCTGCTAAGGGAACATTTGATGCAATAGGATTTCCAATCCAAAAACTCTGATGTCCTAATGGATGATACCATCCGTTTGGTCCTCCATTACCAATACGTACACTACTACCATTATCTGTAATTTGTCCACATCCCAATTCTCCTCCGCCATTAGGAGATACTACTGGAACAGCATAAGCAGTAGAACAACAAAGTGTTGGTGTAACACAGCAGTTAGTTTCTTCAAAGGAGTAAGTTGTTAAATAATGTCCTGCCCAATTATCTCTTTCTACTGTAAATTTTACTTCAGTGATATTTTGCTTTTGAAAAGTAATAGTTGCACAACCTTCACTATTAAAACCTTGAGTAGGAAAAATTTCATTTCCAGCAGAATTGATATTCAAATTTGTAACATTTAAGACTAATCCATTACTCGTAGAAATTGGACTACTATTAACTTGAAAGTTATTAACTCTTTCGTTGTTTGGTTTCGCTACAAGATCATATCCAGTATGATCTATATTGTGAATTTGAAAAGAAAAATTATGAACTGCAGGACTAAATGTAATTGTATAATTAACTGCTTGATTATTAGGTGCATTATTAGTTAATAATAACATTCCTGGCTCATTTCCAACACAAGGATCTCCACCAGGAGTACTAGCAGAACTCATTGTAGCACCATTTACACCAGTAGCTGTTACTGTCATAACAGTACCACAATCTCCTGTTTCTGTAAATGTAAGAGAACCAGAAGGTATATTAGTTCCAAAATTTCC
>CAYLSF010001791.1:0-1534 GCA_964385675.1 uncultured Saprospiraceae bacterium | reverse complement strand
CTATAATATTACAAAATCATACCTTTCTATAATAGATTGATTATTAATTTTTTGGACTATTTAATCATCCAAATCATTCCATAATTGGGAATAAAGTTGCAAATCTAGGATTGAATAAATTTACATGTATTATTCCAATCTTTGGAATTTGCCCAATGGTTTTTTTATAAAAAAACGCATAATTGTGACATATAATTTAACTAATAGTAACAAAAAATTCATCAAAACAATAAAGTCTTGATGAATTTTTCAAATTCATGTGAATTAACCAATTATGACTTAGGTTTCATCATTTTTAGATATTTATTAGAGATAACTCTCCAGGTATAACGTCTTCGAGCTACGGATTTCATCTTATCCGCTATTTTTTCTCTTGCTGTGTCATCAAACCGACCGATAATATCTTTTAATCTATCGGCAGTTTTAAAATATAAGGCATAATCTTCTGTAGATTCTCGATTATATCCCACATCATACGCTACAATCGGCAGACTCAAATTCATTGCTTCTACTATTGAAGGGTTTGTTCCCCCAGCACTATGTCCATGTACATATAAGTAACAATTTGAGCGTAAAGTATTCAAAGCAATAGGTTCATAAATAGGATCTAATAAATGAATATGCTCTAAATGACCGTATTTTTTTCTTAATCCCTGACCGTATTCTCCATTCTCCCAGTTTCCAACCATTACAAAAGGATATTTTGTTTGGTCGGCAACTGCTTCCAAAATAATATGAATATTATTTTCAGGCTCTATTCTACATACACCAAAAAGATATTTTTCATTTAAGAATGGATATTTGGTCTTCGCTTCATCCGTAATTTCAATATGTGTAGCTTGATCACCACCATACTCTATGAGATTACTTGTATAATTATAAGTAGCAAAAAGATATTTTCGTATCACCTCATTATCTGTTACCACTCCTTCGGCAACTTCAACCGCCATGATTTCAGAATACCGCAAAAACGTTTTTACCAAACGTCCCCATTTATCTCTTTTCCACTCAATCCCGTCAATATTGACAAAAAATCTTTTCTTCGTGAAGAACTTTACAAAGGGTAAAATCATACAACCTGACACCCCTAAAATTAGCAGAATATCCGCTTTAAAAGCAGCATGTACAATGGAATACATATCATAGGGTATACTTTGAAAACCATTCGCATTTAAGGGGATATATTTTAATTTTGCTCCATTGTAAGATTCCAGCCTATCCTCTTTTTTATAAAATTTACCACTACAATAAACAGTTATATCAAATTCATCACTAATGTGTTCTACTAATTGTTCTACTAAAGTCTCAAATCCCCCATACTTAGCAGGTAAACCTACTGTACCAATAATTGCTAATTTACTTTTCTTTGTTGAATTGCTATCCATATTCGGTGTTACAAGTTGTTACTAATGTAGTTTGTAGTTTGCTTTAGGCAAATCCTATCACTTATGTAAAGGAAGAACTACTAATTTTACTAATAAAAAAACGAATATTTTAAATAAAATCCTAAATATCAATACAATTTTGATGTCGA
>CAYLSF010001790.1:0-1536 GCA_964385675.1 uncultured Saprospiraceae bacterium | reverse complement strand
CCCCACATTATTATAAATATAATATTTTACAAAAATTTCAGCAAAAGGGTAGAAGTATAACAATTTGTGATAAGAGTGCGGATGATGTTAATATTCAAGCTTTGATAGATGGAGTATTTACGAATCCGATCAAAGAGGCGATACAAAAGGCAATAATAGAGGATGATGTGGAAGATATTTTAAAATTATTACTTTATAATGCAAGTAGAACAAAAGATAAAACAAATTTAACTTTATTATTGGCTCAGTTAAAAGGTAATGAAGCAGATTATCTAGGGCAAGAAATTACAGGTGAGGTTTATCATAATACTAAGACTCGAATTAAAAAGGCGGTTTTACAATATGTGAAGGATTGACTCTATTGTTTATTGAGTAGACTACGGAATGACGGTAGATTGAGCTTGTGCGAAATAATTATAATATTTCAAACAACATAAAAACCCTACGATAGCTTTTAGGATTACAGGAAGTTAGCAGAGTCACAAGTCTAACCCCGATGTTCCGCCACCCATTTTGTCAATTGCACAAAATCCTCCACAGATAAGCGCTCAGGGCGTTGTGTGAAAAACTCATCTTTTAGAATATCTTGTCCTTTTAAAAAAGATTTCATGGTGTTGCGAAGCATTTTACGCCGTTGACTAAATGCCATTTTTACCACTTGTCGGAACAATTTATAATCACAACCTAAGTCTTGATTGGTTTTTCGAGTTAAGCGAATAACACCTGAAAGGACTTTTGGTGGTGGGGTGAATGAGCCTTGCTTAACGGTAAATAAATATTCGCCTTCATAAAAAGCTTGAATTAACACACTAATTACACCATAGGTTTTATTACCAGGTTTTGAAACCACTCGTTCAGCAACTTCTTTTTGAAACATTCCAACCACCTCGGGTACAAATTCCCGACAAGCCACTACTTTAAATAAAATCTGAGAAGAGATATTGTAGGGAAAATTTCCAATTACCCCAAAGCAATTCCCCATATGTTCTTCCAAACGAATTTTCAAAAAGTCGTCTGCAATAATTCGTCCGTCCAATTGAGGATAATTTTTGGATAAAAAAGCTACCATATCTCTATCTGCCTCTACTACCTTTAACTCGTATGGTTGTTCCAAAAGATATTTAGTCAACATTGCCCGACCGGGCCCAACCTCTAAGACTTTTGAATATTGATCCGTATGTTTTAAACTATTAGCAATGCGAGCTGCTAATCCTTCATCATTCAAAAAATGTTGCCCAAATGACTTCTTCGCTTTCATAATCTCAAAATAATTTTGAATGAGTAAATTTTGATTTTTGAATGATTTTAAAATCACTCTACTAAAAATATTCCCGATAGCTATCGAGACTAACACACAAAAGTACATTAACAATTCAATGAAATAACGATTTAATCTATTTTTTAAAAATTCAGGTGAACGATATCTACGACTTTGGACTTTCGATGTTCGACAATCGAATAAAGAAGAGCGTTAAAAACAGTATTAATGATTATTCAGAAAAAATCATTAAATACCCGCACGTGCTGGCGTTAATG
>CAYLSF010001789.1:0-1536 GCA_964385675.1 uncultured Saprospiraceae bacterium | reverse complement strand
CTTATATTTAAATAGACTTAGTCTAAATAATAATAGCAAAATCATAACTCAATGAGAAATCTTTTACTTTTCGTATTTCTATTAAATAGCACCATAACTTTTGCTCAAAGCATTGACCAACCATCTGTTGGAAATAGCTATGCTAATCAAACATTTTATACCCTAAATGATGGTACTACCAAAACCAATGCTAACACCGCTTGGGATATTGCATTTGATGTAAGTCCGGGAGGAGCAGGTGTGCTTGTTAATGAGTCAGTTGGATTATCTTTTACGGGACCTCTACCAGAAGTAGAATTGTATTATAGTGGTTCTACTGACTTTGCAACAGCAGATACTACGGGTATGACAAGACTTTATAATCCTGAGATCAATTGGACTAGTGGAGCATTTAACAGTGTAGCTACGCCAGGAAATCAAGTTGATTTGGGGTGGGGAGATTATACTTTTGGAAGTGGTGTATTTTCAACTCGTGTATTCTTTATTAGATTAAGAAATGGTCTCTTTCAAAAAATAGAAATTCAATCCTTAGTGAGTGGTGTTTATACCTTCCGTCATGCGGATTATGATGGCTCAAATGAAGTATCCTATACTGTTGATAAAGCCAACTATCCAAATAGAACATTAGCTTACTTTTCTTTAGAAACGGGTACAGCACTAGATTTAGAACCAGAAAAATGGGATTTATTATTTACTCGTTACTATACATTGCTAGATGATGGTACAGGAACAGGTAATATGTTAAATTATATGGTAACCGGTGTTCTTCATAACGCTAATGTTTCTGTAGCACAAGCTGACAATATTGATCCTGCTACAGTTGATCATAATAACTATACCTCCTATTCAGATACTTTAAATAAAATTGGACACGATTGGAAATTCTTTGATTTTCAAACGGGGTGGGGAATAGAGCAAAACAGGGTGTATTTTGTACAAAATTCGGATAGTCTTTGGAAAGTACAATTTTTAGATTTTGAAGGATCATCTACTGGAATCACCACTTTGGAAAGAACATTTGAGACGCTTTTAGTTTCTACCAACGGTTTATATGATTCTTTTGAAAGCTTTGAAGTATATCCAAATCCAGTAATTGATCACGTAAATATCGCCTTTGAACTAAAGGTAGATAGCCGTGATGCTAACCTAACTCTAAGAAATGCTTTAGGGCAAACTATCTTAAATCAAAATGTGTGGATTAATAATGGATTGAATGTATTGCGTTTACCAATTGACGTATCTACAGGAGTTTATTATTTATCCTTAGAGGTTGATAATGAAATTATTACAAAACCAGTTTTTGTAAAATAATTATAACTATTCAGAATAGAGAGATAAGAGAGTAGAGATAAAAGATAAAACCAAACATGATATGCAATTAAATTGATCTTTTGTCTCTGTGCTCTCAATAATCCCGATAGCTATCGGGAGGTCTCTAATCTCTTTTCTAAAAGCATGGCAACTTAATATGAAAACATCTAATATTTTATTTTTAATACTAATAATTAGGGCTGATTCGATTTATAAAGGTAGACC
>CAYLSF010001788.1:0-1537 GCA_964385675.1 uncultured Saprospiraceae bacterium | reverse complement strand
TGACATCATTCTCTATGTCCATTTGGCGTCCTTTAATCTCAAATTTTAATAAAAATTCATCATTAAATATTAGAGCTACTACATCACCATCAGGCTTTTGACTATCCCATATCAATATCTCTACTTCTTTTGTTTGGGTATAAATTGTATCCTTAATTTGAACTCTACGCTGCTTAACAAGAGTTTTAGCCTTGCCCTTTTGCTTTTTAGTTAGTTTTTCTAATGATTTGGGTTCATCCTCTTCCTCATCTTCTTCGTCATCTATAGGAATCATTAAGCCATTTCTTAATGTTCCCACCCATACACTTTTATTTTCCCCTTCACAAAGTGCTGTTACTGATCCCGTTAAATCATAACCAGAATAAGGAGGAAATATAGGACTCCAAAACCCTTGTTGTTTGGTATAATGAGCTACACCACCAAAATACTGTGTACCTACTACAATTCTATTACTTTTAAAAACAGTAATAGCATTTAAGTGATAATCATGGTCATCATCATTTAAGGCAACCATGATTTTATTAGCCATATCTTTGACTTTTTTCCATTTACCAGCTTTATATCGATATAATTTTCGAGTTTTATAGTCACTTGCCCAGATTGTCCCTTTTCTATCTACAACTGTTCGTAAAGTATGCTCTTTACGAATGACTTTAAATTTAGTTGAAATCCCTCCCATAGCGGTTTTGGTAAACTTCAGTAAGCCTTCATTTGTACTCACTAAGACATTACCTTGCCCAGTAGCGGTCACATGATGAACTGTTTTATTGGGAGCATTTTCATAACCCCAAATACGGGTAATGTGTCCATCTTTGTACATATATAATCCATCATTGGGCGTACCAATTATTTTTGCTCCTTTTTTAGTCACAGCAATGGAGGTTGCAATATTGGCACCAGGTATTTCAATAGCTTCCCATTTTACTCCATCAAAATGACCAACGCCTCTTTGTGTAGCTACCCATAGGTGATCATCTTTATCAACTGCTATTTCATTAATAGATATACTAGGTAATTCAGAGTTATAAGGATTAAAAATTGTCCACCGATAGTTTTTATATTTTCCAATGCCGCCTTCCCAAGTACCAACCCACATCACATCTTTGCTATCAAATTTGACATCTCTAATATGATTGCCTGGAATACTTGAATTACTAGTATTATAGACTAACCATCCATCAATAATATCTTGAGCCAGTAGATTTGAGATGCAGAAAAATAATCCAATAAATAAAATTTTTGTTTTGATAGTCATATATCTTGCGACTTTCTATGTTTGGCTTTTAATAAAATAATGAGTTCTGATATTTTTATAAAAACGAACAATATTGTATTGTTGTTATATCAGATTCGTAAAGTTAATGCACAGAATTAAAGTTAGGTAACTTGATTAATTATGATTTGATTAATAACCATAAACTTTAACACAAAAAAGTAACCAAATTAGATGATTGGTAGCATCCTTTTGAGATTTTACTATATTTGTCAATAGCTAGTTAGCATATTAAAAAAATTTAAAGATTTAATTCAAAATAAT
>CAYLSF010001787.1:0-1542 GCA_964385675.1 uncultured Saprospiraceae bacterium | reverse complement strand
CATTTTTATAATCATATTCTTCGGTTATGGTGGAGTCTTTGAATATCTGTTGATTTCTATGGTAAAAAGTCGGATTATCAATCGGATAACCAAATTTTCTTTTGATAAAAGATTTAGATAATGTTGGTGTTATAGGTATTTTATTCGTTTTTTCTAACCTCATTGCTTTTACATTGACTCTCCAAACTCTTTCTGATTCATGGAGAACATAATATAGATTACCTAATACGTCAAATCTAAATTCAGGAATTTCACACAATTCTATATTTTCTAGTTTTGGAAAATTAGTCACCTTTTTAGAACGCACATCAATTAAAATAAGTTGATGATTTTTTCTTGTTGAAATTAGATGTGTACTATCGTACCAAATCGCAGGGATTAATTCTGGGAACGAACCATGAGTACGGTACATATACTCAATTGGAACCGTTAAAAGTTGGATATCATTTGTATCTGATATGATTAAATTCCGATAGACTACATTAGGTCTAAAGAATGTATCACAATCTAAACCTTTAAAATATAGACTATCGTTTTTTGATAAATAATCACTTGTAATACTATCCATTACTGATGTAAAACCTTTTAAATGTTGATTAGGAGCATATAAAGTATCTATTGGAAATTGTTTCGGTCTCTCCCAAAATGAATCAGCATAAAAATACTGTGGCGGCTTATTCAAATAAGTATATAGCTCCTTTTCTATCTCAAAAGATTTGTTCCCTATTTTAAAAGATTTATTTTTTCTTAACGCTGTAAGTTCTTCTCTATTTTTTGATATATATGAATTAAGTTCTAAGTCAAATATTTTATCGTCGGATAAGATATAACGATTGTAAATAATTTTGTTAAATTCTGGAGTTGGGGCAGAACCATAATATCTCGAAGTAAACAATTCATCATCATTTACAATTACTTTTCTTACATACCCGCTATCAACATCTGTCATGGTATATTGACAAAGAGCATTACCATCACGAGAAGATTCCCAAACCAATAAATGCATTTGCTTTTGCTCAAATAGGGAACAGCCGAGTAGGAATAGTAAAAGATTAAAGATGATTAAGTTTTTCATTGTGTGAATGATTGAGGGTTTTAAAAAAATTCAAGATAAAGTTAAGTTTTTTGATATAGAATTCAAGGGTTGTAATCTTTAAAATTGACGGATGGAGTGGTGATTTTAATATTGTTGAAGCGTTAGACAGGATTTTTTTGAAGCCTTCTGCTATTTGTAGCGGAAGGCTTTTGTTTTTATACTTAACGCTCAATCCAACCCACCCAACCTGCAAAATGATTAATTTGAATTTCTCTATGCTGTTTAGTTTTTAAATTATAAATCTTGAGATTACTTTTTTCAGAAGATTCTTGAATACTTCTTACTGCCAACCAATCATTTTTATAATCATATTCAGATGTTAAGGTTGAGTCCTGAAATATTGGTTTGTTATTGCAATAAAAACTTGGGGTATTAATGGTATTTCCTATATACAATACTATGGTAAAAATTAAGCAGCCATAGAGCCGAAATTAATTAACAGTTGA
>CAYLSF010001786.1:0-1545 GCA_964385675.1 uncultured Saprospiraceae bacterium | reverse complement strand
AAACCAACTCACGGGAAGGCATCACTTTTGAGGGCAATCATAGCACGGAAGAACTCAATGAATATGCGAGTATTTTACGCAAAATGCTGGTTATCAGAGATGCGGTACTCAAAGTAAATTTACAATATATCGCCTCTGCTGCGATTGCAGATGAATACCGCACCGAACCGCCGTTCCTCTTGCAAGGGTCATATCGAAATATGAATAAATTGGTGGAAAAGGTCGTCCCGATTATGAATGAGGCGGAACTAAAAACCTTGATTCTCTCGCACTACGAAGGCGAGGCTCAAACGTTGACTTCAGGTGCAGAATCGAATCTCTTGAAATTTAAGCAATTGATGGGTTGGCAGACTGCTGATGAAATGGCTCGTTGGGCAGAGATTACGGAGACATTTGGTAAAAATCAGCGTTTGCGAGGGATGGATGAAGGCGATCCAATGGTGCAGGTGTTGGGGCAGTTAGCCGCTTTTGTGGATGGGATTGAGGGGATTCGGAAGGTTTTGGAGCGGCGAAATTAAAAATTATTGAACCTGTCTGCCGACAGGCAGGTTCTCATAGCCTAACAGTTCATTATTGAATTTCTATTTTTTATCTTATAAATTGGTTATATTTGTTTATAGCGTAATTTAAACAAAAAATCATGGGATATAGTAGTTTTAAAAATCTAAATCAAGTTAAGGCAAAGTTTGATATTATGGTTCGACGTGCTAATCTTTTTAAAGAAATTACGCCAATTGAGCCAACAGATTGGTTAAAGAGAAGTATTGAAATTGCTTATGATAATCCCTTATCTAATGAAAAAGGTAAATCAGAACGATTGATTTCGCCTATTTTATCAGAAGTTCATCAACTTTTTAAAGATAAATTAACTCTATTTTCTGGCGAAGAATTAAATATTGAACCTGAAAATGATTTGAACGGACCCTGTGATTTTTTCTTTTCGGCTGTTTCGAGGGCTTATTTATTGGAAGCCCCTATTGTCACGTTAGCCGAAGCTAAGAATGAAGATATGGATTACGGCATTGCTCAATGTACGGCTCAAATGATAGGGGCTATGAAATTTAATCACCGAGAGGAAAAACCGACCAAAGAAGTATGGGGCTGTTCCACTACTGCGGGCGAGTGGACATTTTTAAAATTAACAGAACCTAAAGCCAACTCTTATGCTTTGACTATCAATACGACAAGCTATTATGTAAGCAATGTACCTGCTTTATTGGGGGCTTTTAATGTTGTTTTGGGGCGTATTGTTCAACATACTTTAAATTAAAACTTATGACAACCACGCCTAAAAAATTGACTAATCTACAACTGGAATTACTTAAATATTTTAGTTATGATGTTAGTGATAAAGAACTTCTGGATATCAAACAATTACTATCTAAGTATTTCGCTAATCGGGTCATGTGATTGAAATTAAGGGGTTTGAGAATTTTTTGAAGAGCTGATATTTAGTCATCTTTCTCAAAAAAATCAGATGCATTATTAAGAATAGACTTGTTCTGTAATGATAATCAATGACTTATAATTTAAACTTTACAATAG
>CAYLSF010001785.1:0-1545 GCA_964385675.1 uncultured Saprospiraceae bacterium | reverse complement strand
AGCTCTTCAGGATGAAGACATATTTGGTACTGTGCAGGAGTCGCTTATGAACAGACTTCAATCAATGGAAGCGTTGTTAGTAGAAGCCAAATCAGAAAAGATCATCAACGATGATTTAGATGTAAAAAATTCTGAATTCAAAAATAATGATAAAGGGGTTGAAATTATCAATGAGTATGTGAATTTTTCAGATGGTGAAATGTAATACTCCCCATTTAACAGGCCAAAGTTAAGGTGATTATAAGAATTTTTTTGCTCCTTATTTTTAGGAATCAGCCTACAATGTTGCATACAGGTCAACGGGTTTTCGTCTATTAATACCTTGATGTGCCCGATGATTATATTTATCAATATAGGTACAGATTCCCTTGTATAATTCAATGCCATTGATAGCAGGATAGAGATAAATATGATCCCATTTTAAAGATCGAAAGAATCGTTCAATAAAAGCATTGTCGGTTGCTCTACCTTTACCATCCATGCTGATTTGAATTTCCATTTTTTTCAAATGCGTTACCCAATTATGGCAAGTATACTGACTTCCTTGATCTGAATTTATAATGCCTGGTTTGGTGAACTGCTCAATGGCATTGTCTACCAAATCCGTCTGAATTTCAGCAGCTAGTGAATTGGATAAATCCCAAGCTACTAAAAATCGGCTAAATAGATCTATGATTGCCGTTAGATACATGAATCCTTTTGCCATGGGGATGTAAGTGATATCTATTGCCCAAACTTGATTGGGTCTACTTATCTTTAAATTACGCAATAAATAGTCATAAATGTATTGTGCATGCCCTAATTTAGATAAATTTCGCTTAGGATAGATGGTTTGTACACACATTTTACGCATTAATCGCCTCACTCGTTTGACATTAACAAAGTATCCTTGCTCTTTAAGCGCATCTTGCATTCGTAGTACCCCAAAGCTAGGTTCTTCTAAATTAATCCTATCAATTTGCCGCATAAGCTCTAAATTCAGTGCACTCTCTCCCTGTACAGGTGCATAGTAACTACTGCGATTTAGTCCTAATAATTGGCATTGATGACGCACACTTAAATTTACTGTGCTTTCTACCATTAGTTTACGTTGATTTAGTCCAACTTGTCTAAGCTTTTTTTTAAATAATCATTCTCCATCTCTAAACGTCCTATCTTGGCGTACAACTTTTCAACTTCTATATCGTCCTTGGTTTTGTCCTTCTTTTTAGTCTTGACTTGATCAAAAACACCCGCCGCATTATTCTTAAATTCTTGTTTCCACGTACTGATTTGACTAGCATGTATCTCATATTTTTTCGCTAGTTCTGATAAAGTCATCCGCTCTTTTAAGGCTTCTAATACAACCTTCATTTTAAAGCCACTTGTGTGCTTACGTCTTGAATTTTTCATATTGATTTTAATCTCATTTGTTAACTTAACTAGTGGCCCAGTTTTCGGGGAGTATTACATTAAGCTTAAAGTTTTCAAAACTAATCAATACCTCATTAACTTTTTCTTCATGTATTAAATCACTGTAATCTAAATAGTTTATGTGAGTTTGGA
>CAYLSF010001784.1:0-1546 GCA_964385675.1 uncultured Saprospiraceae bacterium | reverse complement strand
TATCCAAGACCGTCAGTAACAGTTGATTGTATTATTTTCAGATTACATCTGGAAAAAAGAGAACTCAAGGTCTTATTGATTGAGCGAGGCGAAGATCCGTTTAAAGGAAGTTGGGCGTTGCCAGGTGGATTTGTGAATATGAAAGAAGATTTGGATACCGCAGCCAAACGAGAATTGGAAGAAGAAACAGGCGTAAAAGATGTATTCATTGAGCAACTATATACGTATGGAAATCCGAATCGTGATCCTAGAGGGCGGGTGATCAGTATTGCTTATTATGCTTTAGTGAACTTTAAAGAGCATCCTGCACAAGCCGCTTCTGACGCAAGCAATGCGGATTGGTTCTTATTGGATGAAATACCATCTTTGGCATTTGACCATGAAGAAATTTTAGAAATGGCAATCCAACGCTTAAGAGGAAAGGTCAGATATCAACCGATTGGCTTTGAATTACTACCTAAAAAATTTACACTTTCCGATTTGCAAACACTCTATGAAGTCGTTTTAGGCTTAGAAGAGAAGAGTATCAATAAGCGAAATTTTAGAACCAAAATTCTTAAAATGGGGATTTTGAATCGTTTAGAACGACAAAAAAATGTAGCCCATCGTCCTGCTTTTTATTATGAATTCGATAAAGAAAAATACGAAGCCCTAACAAAACAAGGGTTTGTATTTGAAATTTTGATGAATGCTTAGGTTGGTTATGGTTGATCGGTTGCTTAGTTATTGGTAAAAATTCAAAGACAATAAGCCCATAAATTACCGCTCCCAATGTTGAACCTCAATAAGGTTACCATCAGGATCTCTAGCATATACGAAAGTGATAATGCCTACACCTTCAATTGTTCTAGAAGTGATTTGCCCAAAAGTAGAACCACCATATTGTTTTAATTTGGCTACAATTACTGCCACATTATCGACTTCAAAAGCTAAATGACCCAACCCTCTTTGATTCGGAACAATCGGTTCTTGCGGAACTATTTCGGCATATTCATAAATTTCTAGGGTAGGCCCATTCTCACCATGACCTGGTAATAATAAATGTGCCCCTCGAAGTTTTGCATTTTTTACCCCTGTTCCTTGTGATAGCCAATCGCCCGATTGATTTCTAATCGGTGGTACAATTTTACATTCAAATACTTCAATGTAGAAATTAGCAAGCTTTTTCCAATCTTTAGTAACGATATTCGTATGGGTATATCTCATTGTTAGATTTTAAATAATTTAAGTGCAAACTACAAGTAATGTAAAGATTAAATACCTTAAATCTTGACGCCATAAATACTGGTAGTTAGTGCAATACAAAAATAAAGTTTTTAGATTTACGAACCTATACTATTATTCTTTAAAATGAAGAAGGAGCGAATATAATTCATCATCAATGATTAACGGAATCGTCATAATCACAGGGGGAAGTCTGATTTTATACTTGATATTTCTTATTTAGTTATATTTGTTAGTAGTTTAATCTATGATTTATTTATTTTTATGACTAACTAATTGGTATCTAGTATTTTATATTGTATATAAAAATATTCATTTATCT
>CAYLSF010001783.1:0-1547 GCA_964385675.1 uncultured Saprospiraceae bacterium | reverse complement strand
CCTTGTATGGAAAATCTTAGACAGTTGTGGGTGTTACATTTAATGTTTATACTTTGATGACCGTATTGCCTATCCACATATTTTTTTATCCGTTTTTTAGTATATTTAATACTATTTTTTCCTTTAGCCATATTAAATCCTGACACTCGTTTTTCTAGTTGCGTAATTTCATCTTCTACTGCTTTAGGAATCAATTCTCGAAATTGTAGGGTATCGGCTTCTATATTCCAATTTATCCAAATCTGCTGCCCATGCATATCCGTCATCGAATCTGATAAAATTTCAATGGCAACTTGTTTCTCTGATAATTCCGTCAGAAATAAGGCTTTGTAAAATAATACTTCTCGAAGGTTGAGGTTATTTTCTCGCTGGTATTCCAAACTGAAATCCAGCCAATATTGCTTTGTTGGTGTAGCAAGATTAATGTATAAATAATCATTTTTAAAATAAATACCCTCGGTATGTATTTCTGACATTAAGCCTTCTTGCAACCATTGTTGGTACTGTTTCAAGACAGCTATATAATTAGCAGAGTCCTTTTGAATATGTTGTCCATAAAGTTGAGTTGGAAAAAAATAATAAAATATTAGGAATACGGTCAATAACTTAAATAGCTGTTTCATTGTGTGTGTCTAGTTAGTGGAATGTAAAGACTTAGCAACACGAAAACCGACTACATGATTCCCCTGATTCATCTTTAACTGACTGACCTCCAGACATTCGGGTAAAGCACTTTCATAAGAACCTCCTTTTACGATTTTAAGACTATCTTGTTGAGTTGGAGTAGCTATCCATTCCCAAACATTACCATACATATCAAAAAGTTGGTTTTTATTCGACTCCAATTGTCCAACTTTATGTAAGCTGTCATTGGAGTTTGTTTCTAGCCAGATTTGATTGAGGTTGTAATCGTTAGTTGCTGCTGTTTCCCATTCTAGTTTAGTGGGCAAACGATATTTTTTTGAAGTTTGTTTCGTCAACCACTCACAAAAAGCAGTAGCCCCTTGCCAGGTTACTTCAACAACGGGATAGTTTTCAAACCCTCGTTCTACTTTGAATTGACCCTCCTTTTGTTTTATCCTACAGTCTAAGTCTTCATATTTTATATAGTTTGAATTGCCTTGATGATTGAGAAAGATAGCAAATGCTTTATTCGTTACTTCATATTGTCCTATTGCAAAGTCATCCGTGATTTTGATTGTTTTAGGAACAATAATTTCCGTACCTACTTCTGTGTATTGTACTACTTCTTTTACAGGTTCAGCTCTAAAATAATCCATTAGAAAAAGCGTAAGGATTCCAATTAGCATAATGACTACTATTCCTGTAATAATTATAATAATTTTATATAGTCGCTTCTTTGTTTGTTTTTCTTTATCCGTAGGTAAAGGTGGTGTTGGAGGTTCGTTTTTATTATTGTAATGATGATGAATAATTTTATCCCCACCTACAATATCCCCGTCTCCTTTATGATTTTGGTCTGACATTGATTATTCTTTTCTCTCTTTATAAAAGGAATGAATGAACGAATGAACGAAGCAAACAAC
>CAYLSF010001782.1:0-1553 GCA_964385675.1 uncultured Saprospiraceae bacterium | reverse complement strand
AATGAGTTATTATAATTATTCTAATTAACATTCCATTCTTTCTCATAAAAACTCCTTAAGAAAACTATATTCACTAACAATAAATAATTTTAAAATTACTTCTGCTTTTAGGTATAAAGCAGAAACTAAAATTGATTAAGCAAAATGTCCGCTTTGGGTCGTTAGAAGTATAGATCATGATTCGTTCACAATATTAGCTGAGTAAAATAAACCCAATGGTAAAAAGTAAACCAAATACTATTGTGCTAGCAATTATTACTGCTTTAAAAATAGTATTTAATGATTCTGGTTGCGATGATTCAATCATTTTTTGATGATGCTCTATATCTCTTGGGTTTTTCACTTCATGCGTGTTATCGATAAGTAGTATTTTTGCATCTTCATATTGATCTTCGTAAATTACAAATACACTAAATTTACCCGCAGGATGCTAAAAAGAATAATTTCTAGCACTTTCCTCATTACCGACAAATATTGGTATACCTCTGGATTCTAATAATATTTTAATATTATCAAGTTCATTTCTACTATGTACTTCGCTTAAAAATCCCATCTATTTTTAATATATATAATTAACAAATGTCCGCATTTAATAATTTTATACTAGCTCATTATTCGGCCAGAAGTGGACATATTTATTTTTCGTGCATGGCTAGACATGTTTTAAGAAGGGCATTCTAGGAATAATGTAAATAATAATTAGAGACGCTAATAACGAGCAAGGGAATATAATCCAAGACAAAGCAATAATTATTGTGCCCCCTAATAACAGACTATAAAAACTCCCAATAAATAATAATCCAATGGATTCGAAATGTTTTCCGTCCATAAAATACATAATTGCTCCATAAACATACACTATAAATGGATGTAATATTATTGTTACTGCTGGAACAAATAGAGTGAGATATAGTGCATTTATCATGTTAGGAGATTTCGATATAAAGACTAAAATGCTACATAAACTGCCAACAATTCCCCCGCTTATCGCCATATAGGCAAATGTTTCTAATTGTCTTAAATCTCCTCGTCTTAAGTCTCCTTCTAAGTACATATCAATGATAAATAATGCAAGATAAGAGGCTACGTAGAAACAACCTCCAGAGAACAAGAGCAGGAGAATCCATTTTTTATAATTTAGTTTTTTAGATTCCATGATTAACTTTTGCACGCGTTTTTTATCCATAATGCAATCTTTTTCAAGATTAGTTTTTCCGTTTTTTAAACTACCTAATTATGTCCGCTTTGGGTCGGTTAAATTATAGCTAAGTATTCGGCCAGAAGTGGACATCAAAAAATATACTTATTCAAAAAACCATGGAATAAACGCAAAAATTAACCATACGTTTAACATTAAAACGTACATTGGTTCATGTAGTGATTTATCAACGGGATCTCTATCGGGATTAAACCAGCATATAGCCATATAGAGTGTTGCCAATATAGCTGTTGTTGAGAACCAAAGCCGACCTCCAATACCTACAACGATTTTTGGATCAAACAATTGCCTTAAGATTAAAATTATTGCAACCCCAATAATAAAAATTATTCGT
>CAYLSF010001781.1:0-1553 GCA_964385675.1 uncultured Saprospiraceae bacterium | reverse complement strand
AGTTTAATAAAAGTATATGGTAAAGAATAAAAATACTTCAGATTATTTTCAATTCTCCTTAAAACATCAAGGAAAGACTGTTGAAGAACAAATTCAACTTAATCAACCAGCTATGAAATGGCTTAAAGAATGTTTTGAAGAGGAAATAACGGAAGAAGAAGCTAAAACTCGACAAGAAGATTTAGAAATATTTAAGCAAACTGTTGATAGCTTTCGACCTCAAGAATATAAGCTATATCATGAATAATGATTGTTTTTATTGATACAGGTGTTTTAGGATTATTATCATCTCCTAATGACGAGTCAGAAGCACAAAAATGTCAACAATGGCTTTACTATCTTTTGTCTAAAGGAGTTTATGTGATTAGTTCTGATTTGTGTGATTACGAAGTTAGAAGAAGTTTAATTTTAAATAAAATGCGACAATCAAAATATCAAGGTTTAGACAATCTTGATAAACTGGAAGACTTAATCGATTTTTTACCAATCACAAAACCTGTGATGAAATGCGCAGCTCAACTATGGGCAATGTCTCGCCGTCAAGGGATGCCGACTACTGATGAAAAGAATATTGATGCTGATGTAATTATTGCTGCTCAATGTCAACTATTTCAACAAGAAAATTTAGGCCAAAATTTAATTATCGCAACAACTAATGTTAAGCATTTAAGTCGTTTTGTACAAGCTCAAAGATGGCAAGATGTTCGATTATAAATTATCTAGATTATCAATTGTAATTTGTCATTAAAAAAGCGTCGATACAAACTTTCCGTAATCAAAAATGTTGCAATCAAATTCGTAAGCGCGATCGCGAATAAAATCAATATCTGATAAGAAGCAGCATTCAAAGGATTTGCCCCAGCTAAAACTTGCCCTGTAAACATTCCTGGCAAAGTAACTAATCCCACCACCATCATCGTATTCAATGTGGGAATCAAACCAGTCCTAATCGCCTCTTTTTGATAATTAAAAATTGCTTGCTTGGGAGTCGCCCCCAAACATAAATGGGTTTCAATTTCCCTCTGGTTTTGCTTCATCGCATTAATCAAGCGATCGCCAGCCAAAGATGCCCCATTCATCGCATTGCCCAATAACATACCCGTCAAAGGAATTAAATATTGCGGTTCATACCAAACAGGTGGTTGCACGATCGCGACAATTACATAAGCCACCGTCAATCCCGTACTAGCAATCAAAGATAACCAGACCATCGGCAATAAACCTGATAGTTGCTGATCGATCCGGTTACGCGCCGTTATTGCTGCCACCGATAGCATGAACCCAATCACCATTAATACGGCGCTCGGGTGATGGAGCGCAAAAACTAAATCCAGGACATAACCCACCACCAAAAGTTGTAATAGGGCACGTCCCGCACCAAATAATAATTTTGTTTCTAATCCTAACTTTTGCCACAGAGATAGCGCGATCGCCATCCCAATAATGCCTAATGCTAAAGCAAGATCAATGACATCTAATTCAATAACATTATTCATTCACTCAAAAAATATTATATTATAGTGCGTTGCTAGCCATACCCATCAGTAAAATTA
>CAYLSF010001780.1:0-1554 GCA_964385675.1 uncultured Saprospiraceae bacterium | reverse complement strand
GCTTAACAAAAGGCTTTAAAAGTCAACATCAAAAAGATATGCACAAAGATACCATATCATCTTACTAAAACATCGATTGTAATGCTATTGGTAAATAATTTTTCCTAAATTATTCCATACCTCAATTTTAGTTATACTTATTTTTGAACTATTACTTATAAGAAGTAAGGAGTTATCTATTCTATAAATCTTATTCAAGTAATAAATTAGCTCCTTTTTCGCCTACTATACTGCCGATGGCTACACCGATACCTGAAAGCCGAACGGCTAAGACGACATTATCAGAGTGCTGTTGGATAATTGGTGATTTTTGATTGCCGACGCCTAAAATACCGCTCCACCACTGTTCTATTTCAAAATGATGATTAGGAAGTATAACAGTTTTTAAGTGATGAATAAGATTATCTTGAATGAGTTGAGTTAAACCAAATTGATTAATTTGCTCTGCTTCAAATGCAATATTTCGCCCACCTCCAAACAACACACGTTGCCCTACATTTCTAAAATAATAATAACCTTTATCTAAATGAAAAGTACCTTTGAAGGGCAGATTAGAGATCGGTTTAGTAATTAAAACTTGATTTCTAGCAGGTTGAACGGCTAAGTTTGGTAATATTCTCTTTGTAAATCCATTTGTAGCTATGATGACTTTTCTAGCCTTTAATTCCCAATGATTAGTGGTATGGATATGTACTTGTTGTAGGGTATCTTCAATCTGTTGAATATCGAATCCATTATATATTTTAACGCCTTTATTTTGTGCATATTTGAGTAAAGCCTTCATCATATTTCCCGTATGAATTTGACCTTCAACGGTGATACCTAATAATTTTAAATCTTTTGGAAATTGAAAAGTAGTTAGCTTAGATTGAGCATCATAAAAATTATCTTGTCCAAATATTGGTTTTAAAAGCGTATTGATACGATTTAAATTATTGACACAAGATTCATAAAGAACGTTATCTTCCGTTTTAAATAACTCATAACCTCCAAAATGTTGATAACCAATGGCTTTATCGCCTAAGCGTTGACGTAATTTTTGTAATCCTTCCCAACGCATTTTAACGATATTAAAAACCGTTTCTTCATCATGATGTGTCAAATCATCTAGTAATTCGGAAGGGCTACCAAAACAAGCAAATCCAGCATTTCGAGTACTTGCGCCGCTAGGAAGATTGCCTCGCTCAAAAATGACGATATGCCAGCTAGGATATTTTTCTTTGAGCGTAATAGCTGCACTTAAGCCTACAATTCCACTTCCAATAATGGCAACATCAATAGATTTAAAAAAAGCATCTTGCTCCCAAAAACTTAGATTTCTAGCTGGATTCATTGAGTTATTTTGGGATAAATGTAATAAGGTTTTTTAAAAGTTAATAATCTCAATAGTATCAACTTGTTGCTCAAACCATTGCACAGAAGCTTGTGTCTTATTACCTGTCTGAGTATCACATTTAAAAAATAAATAATATAATTGTATGTGATTATCTAGGCGTTTTAAAAGTTTCTTTAATTTCATTTCTATCTCTATTTGCAACTGTTGAGCCTACTAAA
>CAYLSF010001779.1:0-1556 GCA_964385675.1 uncultured Saprospiraceae bacterium | reverse complement strand
GGAGATTTTCATAACTAATTTGATATTTATCTAAGACTTGAATTATGGCTTCTTGCAAATAAAAAAAGTAGAAGTATTGATAATTTGAGGTTCGCATAATTTTTCCGTAAGGTAGCCAGATTGTGAAATCAATAGTCTCATATTTATGAGAGGCAGAAGGTCCTAATACTTTAAACTCCTTATTTTGTCTATCTATGACAATGATAAAATTTAAACCAAATTCAGGATGTTTCGAATTGAAAGACGCATTAGTTGTTATATTATTTTGAATAACTTCAAAAAATTGCCTCTCTAAATTTTGAGGGATTTTCTTAAAATCTACTCCTGTCTGATAAATAAAATGAGTAAAGAAGATTTGCATAAAATTATAACATGATTTTCGGTATTTATCTACCAAATATTCACGACTCTTTTCTACGAAAAGTCGTAACGAATATCAGTGGGATTCCAAATCGAGTTTGGAAAGACGGTATTTCTAGAATAACGGTAAACAATTAAACTGAAATTGGTTAGAATATCAAGAATTTGACATGCTAACCAATCACTAATCACCAACTCCTAATCAATCAATCCTCTACCTTTCTTTACAATCTTACCATCTTTTTTCAATTGCTTAGAAAGTTTATCCAAGACACCATTCACAAAATCTTTACTCTTAGGTGTACTGTAGAGTTTTGATACCTCTACATATTCATTGATAGTTACTTTGGGGGGGATGGTTTCAAAATGTAAAAACTCACATAGTGCCATTTTGATGAGTATCATATCAATAATAGCGACTCGTTCAGCTTCCCAATTTTTGAGCGTTGGCTTGATATATTCTAACAATTCCTCATCCTCTTCTATGGTGAGTTTTAAGAGTTCTTCGCCATATTCTTCTGTTGTTAAATCATCTGGTACATATTCTTTATAGAAAAATTCTCCTAGTGGAAAAGACTTCAAGGTCTTTTTCATCGCCCCTACCACTAATGAACTATCATCAATCCATTGATTATGAACATCCTCAAAGAATTCATTATAATCTTCATCCTTTGAGCAATAGCGATAAAGCTCTAGTAAGATATTGGCGTGATCTTTTTTTGAGGTATTTTCATTATTGATGTATGCTTTATAGGCATCCATCTTGGCAAACGCTTGATAGAAGTTTCGGGTCATATCGTCATTGATATACTCACTCAATTGTCGCTCCTTTAATGCTCGTTGAAAACCCTGATTTTCTACAATGGATAGGATACAAGGATTATCAAACAGCTTAGGTGTAAATCGTTTATCCTCCTCTGAAGGTAACAACTTAGCACTCCTTATCGCTGCATCTTTCTTAGAATATTCTGCAATTTCAACCAATTGAAGGACATTCAAAAGGTACAAATCATAAGAATAATCAATGCTCTGCTTATAAATTCTTTTGGCCATTCTTTTCGTAATTGCTTTATCCCGATTCATAGCATAAAGCACCTTCATGACCTTAAAGCGAATATTTCTTCGACTTAGCATATCGTTTAAATGAACGTTGTGGATTTAATTATTTGCCCGATACTCGTATAATTAAGAATATC
>CAYLSF010001778.1:0-1560 GCA_964385675.1 uncultured Saprospiraceae bacterium | reverse complement strand
TAACATATATTATGATATATAAAAATTCATAATATATATTATTGAAATTTATTTCACCTTTTTTAGATAAAATAATTGAGGCATAGGTGCTACCACGCACCCACACCTCAATTTACAACTCTATTTAATAACCATACAGTTACTATTGCTCAATAGGAAGCGTAAAATAAACACTAGTTCCATGTCCAACTTCCGAATCAAGCCAAATTTTCCCACCATGCCGGTTGATAATCTTTTTACAGATAGCTAAACCGATTCCTGTTCTTTTCTTGTTTGATTGTCTATGTTTGTAAAATATTTCAAATACTCTATCATGGTGAGTAGAGTCGATACCTCTTCCGTTATCTTCTATCATAACCAACCAATTTTTACCTGTTTGCTCAAAACGGATCTGAATATTAGGTTGGTTACTAAATAGGATTGCATTTTCTAGCAAGTGAAATAAGACCATTCCGATTTGTTTGAAATTACCATATAATTCCACTTCTTTGTTATGCGTCTCAATGATTGCTTGTTTTTGAGTAATTAAATTTTTCAATTGATACTTTGCTAAATAGACCACATCTTTCATTGAAAAAGTATCAAATTTCAAATCAGGTCTGCCCAAGCGATTAAATAATAATAAATCGTCAATCAGCTTTTGTAAGCGTTCTGCACCATCTACGGCAAAATCTATATAGCCTAGACCTTCTTCATCTAATTTATCTTCGTATTCCTCCTGCAATAACCCTAAAAAGCTACGAATCATGCGAAGCGGCTCATGTAAATCATGCGAAGCGACATAAGCAAATCGCTCTAAATCATGGCTATAATTTTTCAACAATTCAACATCTGCTTTTTGCTTATATTCTGCTTTCACAATTTCAGAACAATCAAAACCTATTCCTGCAACAGAAACCACTTGCCCCTGTCCATCTAGCTGTGGTCGCAGTTGGATTTCCGTATAAGTCGTTTCATCAATCTTTAACCGATATTGTGATGCAATACCATCAAAACCTCGTTGAATTCGTTTCTGTAAAGTTTTTTCCTGTTTAAAAACAGATTGATACGTTTTATTATAGTGATTTGATAATAAATCGTCGTTTCCAGTGTCACAATTCAAAACACTCAATACCGTAGGATGTGCCATAAAATGAGTGAATTTTCCCACAGTATTTACTTCAAAAACAATATCTCCAATTTGTAACGTAGCTAAATTAATAGGTGATTTAACAGTGGTCGTCAACATTTTCTAATGTTTTAGATTCAATCTTTTGTGAACGTATTATTTATCTTTCTCAACCTATTTAAATGAATTGAAATGTAATTTATAAATGTATTTATTTGTAAATCAGCAAGTCGTACTATTCTTTAGTTTTCTAAGATACGTTTAATAATTTGCGTCTAACTCGTTTTAAATAAATTGATAATCATAGATAAACAAATATTAATTATACAAATATCAACTAAACCAATAAATGTGACTTATTATAATTTATAATTAATTTAATATATAAAACAAACTAGTGTCACGTAGTAGCATCGTGCAAAATTTCAAATCACAAATTCCAAATTCCAATA
>CAYLSF010001777.1:0-1561 GCA_964385675.1 uncultured Saprospiraceae bacterium | reverse complement strand
TAGCTACCCTACGTTTACGGCTACTTATAGCCATCAACTCAGGATTCTCTTTTTCTTGAGGGGTCATAGAAGAGATTATCGCTTCTATGTGTTTGAAAGAATCATTATCAATATCCAAGTTTTTCGCAATTTTATTCATACCAGGTATCATCTTCAATAATGATTTGATGTTACCCATTTTTTTCAACTGATTCAATTGCGAGATAAAGTCATTGAAATCAAACTTGTTCTTCTTAATTTTCTTTTGAAGACGCTGTGCCTCTTTTTCATCAAATTGCTCTTGAGCTTTTTCAACTAAAGAAACAATATCCCCCATACCCAAAATACGATTCGCCATACGGTCAGGGTGAAAGACATCTAAAGTGTCTAACTTCTCCCCCATACTCACGAACTTAATTGGTTTCCCTACAGTATATTTAATAGATAATGCGGCCCCACCTCTAGTATCACCATCTAGTTTGGTCAATACCACACCATCATAATTAATTCGCTCATTAAAGGCTTTAGCTGTATTTACCGCATCTTGCCCTGTCATCGAATCCACTACAAACAAAGTCTCAGAAGGAATAATACCATTTTTGATATTCTCAATCTCTTGCATCATTTCCTCATCTACTGCCAAACGACCTGCCGTATCCACAATCACGACATCATGTGAAAACTTCTTAGCATGCAGAATAGCATTTTGAGCAATTTCAACAGGATTTTTATTGTCCTCCTCTTTATATATGTCAACTTTTACTTGCTCTGATAATACCGTCAACTGATTAATCGCCGCAGGACGATACACATCACAAGCCGTCAATAAGACACGTTTTCCCTTCTTATTTTTAAGATAGTTCGCTAACTTTCCACAGAAAGTCGTCTTACCCGAACCTTGCAAGCCAGAAATCAAAATCACACCAGGCTTACCCGATGTATTAATTCCCACAGTTTGTCCCCCCATCAATTCTGTCAACTCATCATAGACAATCTTAATCATCTGTTGCCCCGGATTAACCGCCGTTAATACATTACTCCCTAATGCTTTATCTTTTACGGTACTTGTAAATTCCTTAGCAATTCTATAGTTTACATCCGCTCCTACTAACGCCCTACGAATCTCTTTAACGGTATTAGCAATATTCAATTCTGAAATCTTACCCTGTCCGCTTACATTTTTAAAAGCTGATTCTAATCTTTCCTGTAAATTATCAAACATGTTTGTTACTTAGTGATTAGTGAATTGGTTACTTAGTAAATTAGTACACCAATTTATAGATTCATTATTTCTTTTCTAATACAAGACTTGCAAATATAATAAAATTAACAACGGGTGTAAATGGTAGTTTAGAATTTTCGATAAATTCTGCTAGTTACTGGATGCTAGATACTTGTTTCTGGACACTGGATACTAGTTATCGTACAGGGAGTATAACTAATATCCAGTAACAAGCATCTAGTATCAAGTATCCAGCAACAAGAAAGTTACCTTTGTATTATTTTGTCGTCATCAAGTATGGAAATAAATTGTATATTTAATCCGATTATTACTATTCTATAAACTATTAAAATGTTGAGT
>CAYLSF010001776.1:0-1562 GCA_964385675.1 uncultured Saprospiraceae bacterium | reverse complement strand
ATTATTCAAAGAATAAAGCACTGACTTTATTCTATTTCACAACTATTTTAAACGCTATTTTAGAAAATGAGAAACTTATTAGTTTTATCATTTTCACTGGTTTTCTTATTTCAAACAATTAACTCAAGTGCAACTAATTTTTTCAATTCTCAACGAATGTCTATTCAGTCACCAGACTCTACGGTCATTCCATTTACGCTTTACAAAGGACTAATTTTTATAGAAGCCCATATTGGAGAGAAAAAAGGCATATTTATGTTAGATACTGGTGCGCCTTCTATTTTTTTGAATAGCTATCGATTTGACGATTTAGAAGAGACAGATTTAGTTGTCACGGGTATCAATGGACAAATCAAGGCACACTCCAAAAGAATTAACCAACTCATTGTCAATGATGTGACTTGGAGCAATTTCGATGCAGTAGCTGTTGATCTTATTCATTTAGAGCAAGTTTGCAAGCGTCAACTCCTTGGGTTATTAGGTTATAATGCCTTTAAGGATTTTGAACTCATGATTGACTATCAAAATCAAGAGTTAACACTTTTCAAATTGGATAATAAAGGAAATCGTCTACAGTTAACTACGTCTCAACCTGTACATACAGGACAACTAAAAATGAGTAAACACTTGGCTACAGTGGAAGCAAAAATTAATGAATTTACATTAAAACTAGGTATTGATACAGGCGCACAAACGAATCTACTTCATAAAAAATGGAATAAAAAACTATATAGTCACTTTTTGACTTACCAAAAAGTGCGGGTAGACGGTGCAATAAAGTCAACAACTCAAAACTCCAAGGGGCTATTTGATAAGATGACAATTTGTGAAAAGCCTTTTCAACGAATGAAAACCCTGTTAACCGACTTGTCACACTTTAATGATAATTACCATATAAAATTGGATGGATTGCTAGGTTATGAGTTTTTAGCAAAATCTAAGTTTTCAATCAATTTCAAAAAGAAAGAACTATATTTTTGGGACAACATAAAAGATATTAATCCTAAACAAACTGATGGTTCTACACAAGAAATATAGATAATTTTGAATGTTGAACAGATTTTAAAATAATATCTAAATGGTAGTAGCCTTGCGACATTAGGTTATATTAAAATATAAAAATTCATTAGAGAGACTAAATATTGCTATCAAGCGACTCTAATGAATTGTTTTATAAGCTATCTTAATATTTCGAGGCGATGTAAACACATCTCCTTTCCTTTTTTATATCAACAATAGATTTTGTTCAACTAAATCTAATATGACTATTGTGGTATAAAATCTCCATTTCTACCATACACATAGAGGATTAAACAGATAAGCAAAAGAAATGTAACGACAAAATAGATGAAAAATCTTTTGCCTTTAGTAGGTTGTTTGTTGTCATTAGCGGTACTAACTTCCATGTCTTATTTATTTAATTGAATGAGCAATTCGATTCTGGATACAAAGAAACTACTTTAGCCAAAAATATCAAAGAAAAAAGTAGAATTATAAACTTTTCTTAGTTTTGTAGAAACATTCTACATAAGAATCCTGTCTATAATGAATAATATTTGTAT
>CAYLSF010001775.1:0-1564 GCA_964385675.1 uncultured Saprospiraceae bacterium | reverse complement strand
AAATATTCAAGAAAAATTTAAAAAATGAAGAATAATCAACAAGATTTAGATTTATTGATTTGGTTAAAACATATCTTACCAGAAGAGGAATTTAATAGAATATCTAATACATTCAACTCAAAACCGTATAGAATCACGAATGCTTATAGGGAATTGTTAGATGGATACTTAACTCAATCAGCTTCTGATATTTTAACGATTACAGAAGAAATTCCTAATAAAGATTATTCTGGGTTTGTAAGTGCATTAAATGTTCCCTTTTGTTCTTTTTGTGAACATCATTTTTTACCTTTTTTTGGTAATATTGATTTAGTTTATGAGCCAGGCAGCATAATTTTAGGAATAGGGAAATTATCACGTTTAATTGATTACAGAGCAAAAAGATTTAATATCCAAGAAAATATAGCTAAACAACTATGTCAAGATTTAATTGATAAAGGTAAAGCTAAAGGCGCATACGTAAGGGTAAAGGCTCAACATATGTGTGCTTGCTATCGAGGTCCTAGAAAATATGATGCACAAAATACAGTAGTGTATCATTTAGGTACTTGTAGTGAAATAGAAACAATTAATAAAATCCAAACAATTTTAATGTAGAAATGAAATATATCTTAGTGACTGGAGGTGTATGTTCTGGAATTGGTAAAGGTTGTTTATCTGCAATGCTTGGACGATGCTTAAATTTAGTAGGATTGACTATAAACTATCAAAAATTTGAACCTTGTTTACAAGGAGATATAATTAATATGTCAAATACAAATTTTGGTGAAATTGTAGTTGAAACAAGAGAAGTTTATTATGATAGTGATGTAGCAAGAGCTAAATTTTTTATACCTAGTTTCAATCCTAAACAGCATTCTGATATTTCTTTAGGACTATTACTAAGAGCAGCACTCTCTTCACATAATTTTAAAGAAAGTGCTGCTCCAAAAATATCTGAGGTAAGTGAATTTATAAAAGAACAGTTACCAAATGATGAAAGTATTATCAATATAATAGAGATTGGAGGTACGGCAGGAGAAATTGAACATACTCTATTTTTAGACCTTTTAAAAAGGGCTATTGGAAAGCCATACTTACATTTACATTTAACAGCTTGTTTAATTTCTTTAGATAAACGCCCTACAACTAAACCAATTCAAATTTCAATTAATAGTCTGCCAATAGAACCCGATATTATACTTGTAAGAAATTCTGGGGAAAAAGAAATAAAAACATTAGAAAACGAATATGGTAAATGTTTTGATATTATATCTGTGGAAAATGATGCTATTTTTCCAGAAAGAGCATATTACAAGAGTTTATTTAGTCGTCAACTAAAGAGTATTCTTGAACAAAAGTTTAGAATTTCATTAGTTAATGACAGAATGTTTGAAGCATTATCTTCAAAACCTAAGAAAAAAATTGTAATATTTCACGATGGAGCAGGAAAGTCTGGTTATCAAAGTTTAGTAAATAGACTAATTGTTTGGAGTAATTTGGAAATTAGTTTTAAAATGGTTGAATATCCAATTAAAACTAGTCTTAACTATGATGGCGCAATATTTATTGCAGAAAGAGAAAT
>CAYLSF010001774.1:0-1566 GCA_964385675.1 uncultured Saprospiraceae bacterium | reverse complement strand
ACAAAATTGCCTTGGCATTATCCAAGATTTAGACATGTGAGTATTAAGGAGATAGATTTTATCGTTCTGTGAAGCAGTACTAATTCTAATCTTGAGGCTCTTTTTGTTTTTAACCGCTGCGCGGAACGCTTATCCCTATAAAAAAAGAGGAGTCGATTGACTCCTCGCTTGATTACCAGATATTTGGTCTTTATCCTCTAAAGCTCGTGCCAAATGCGTGTTTTAGGGGAAGGGAAAAATTGAGATTGTTTACTAATCTCCTATAGACCTGCTTTCATCCATTGGAGGATATTTTAAATTTTTGTTCTCTAAAATGACTTTTATTTGTTCTTGACTAAAGCCATTTTCTTTGAGTGTTTCTTCAGAATAATTGGGGATTTTTCCATCAGGAATAGCTCTGATTTCGTCAGGGTCCATGTTTTTTAGACTTTCAAGGGTAAGCATGTCTTTGATTGTTAAAGGGTGAATTTTTTATGATAGGTAACGGAAGAATTTAGGTTTTGGAAAGCATAAATGGCTATGGCGGATGCGGTTCATGCTAGCCTTCTACGCATACCATTCTTAAAAAAGGGGAGTCGATTGACTCCCCTTTTTCTTTTGCGTTATCTTTTAAACTTACTTAAGTAAAGATTTGATCCAATCAATAATACCTACAGATAAACCACTATGAGTGGGTTCTGGGCTTAGGTGGGATTCTAGAATTGTTCTCATGATCCCTTGGCTCCTCAGGTATTCGTTGTCTCTGGAGGTGCAGAATGAGGCAGTGGATTCAAAGATCGTGTATGATTCGCAGCATGATTGGAACCACTGAGAGAGGTACCTACAATTTTCCAATCTCCTTTATGCACATCAAAATCTACAGGTGGAGTCAAAATTCTTCTTTCGTCCCCGTTGCCCACAAAAATCCTACATCTATGTATTGGATAATCAGAATTCTTGAGCCTGGGATAAGGCAAGAAACAAGACTCATAGTGATGAACCTTATAATTCCCATGGGCGGAAGGATAGGGACAGAAGTTTGTATTTGACCCGTGTTGCCCAACTAGGTACGTAGGTCTTGGCGTATCACCTACATAATGCATTTTCCACCAAACTCCATGCTCGGTATAGATTACCTCATCAAAGTGTAAATCACCTATTTGCTGTTGCCAAGGCATGAAAGACGGTAGATTTAATTTGTCAGTTTCAATCGCAAAAGGTCCTTCATGGACAGCTGAGGCCTTAAGGACTCCCTCTGCGGTGTGAGCAACCACATCTGTGATTTCATTATACTTAAACTCTAAGCGATAATGGATATCCATTTCATGATGCTTTTTTTTAAACCAATTGACATCAACAAATGGGACTAGGATTTTATAGGGCTCAGAAAGGTCTAATTCATTATGTCTGACAGGATTATTTTTGTCCCCATTATTCGCATCCATCGTAAAGCTAACGTGGTGTTGAAATTCTTCCTTACTCACCTTAGTACCTAGGCTTCGTGTGTTCTGTTTTTCGGGGATATGGATAAAAATGTCTACGTTTACCCAATGGACTTTTTCAGGAGCGGAGTAGGTTTTAAAGTCT
>CAYLSF010001773.1:0-1570 GCA_964385675.1 uncultured Saprospiraceae bacterium | reverse complement strand
GCAGATATATTACCATTAAATTGAGCAGGGGCATTTAAAAAGGCATTAGCCGTATTATAATCAAAGTGCATCGCAAAAAGGTCATCGTCATCATCATTCGCTACGGTACGTAGCCATGTGTCTCTGTAGTAATCTGCCACATGTTGTACTACGACATCTTTAGCTTCTGCATCAGTAACCCCTAAATTACCGAGTTGTTGGATTAAATCCGTTTCTAAATCCGCTAGTCCCGATAGCTATCGGGATGCTTAATATTGGATTTATCTATCGTTTTATTGCTATAATCTAAAGAGAGTTGGTCATTAAGAGCGGTTGCCGTTTGTTGGGTTTCCGTTAGCTTTATATCTTCTGTTTTATCCCGTTGTTCTATACCTGATTGCTTGGTATATTCCGCTTCATCTTTAACCTTAACTTTTTCATATTCTTCATTATTGAGTTTGGCAACATCTAATTTTACATTCATTTTTTGGTTTTGGATATTCGTCACCAAGCCCTGTGTCATCCCCAATCCAGTTGAGGACAGGCCTCTGCTGCTAATTCCGCTTGTGTGAGTCCACCAAAATTTATATCATTAATATCCGTCAACCATCCTCTAATGTTGTAGCGATAATCCACATTTTGAAGAAAATTATCTCCTTCATTAATTGAATGTAATTATTGTCTAATCATTTAATTTGTTTAATAGCCTAATTTATTAATATATAGACACTTAGACTATTTATAAAACATCAATTTACCCTTTAATTCAAATGAAGAAATCTTCTATCTGGAAAATGTTTACTAATAATTCTAATGATATCAATATAGTTTTGATGTTGAGATATTTTATTATCCTTTTCCTCTAAAGAAAGTCCTTCAGAAACAAACATATTGACAATTTCACCTTTTTCTTTATATATAAAAGCATCATAATTAGCGCCTTCAATATCACAATATCTCATTTGATATTTTTTTTCTAAGGAGTTTAATAATTGTTTAGTAGATAAATAATCATTTTTTTTAATGTATTTTTTTCTGAAGGTCAATCCAGTTGTATCATAAGGATTAAAAAATAGTAAACCTGAGTTATTATTTTCTTGATACACTAGTTTTTCTGCTCCATCTCCTTCCTGAGAACTAAATATATAAATATTAGACTCTCTTCCTAAAATGCTATCTATTTTCTCAATTTTTCTATTGAAAGAATTAAATAAATTTTTGTGTTCCTTCAATAATTGATTCGAATTATAATAATATTTGCAATCATTGTAGTTTGTTAAGTTTGATATTTTAGATGTTGAATTACAATTAACGATTAAGAATATTGAAAGAAATAAAGCAAATTGGAACTGAGAGAGTTAAAGGATCAATTAGGAGCAAAATATAAAAGACTAAAAACTCTGAAAAGAGGAAAAAGGAATAGAAGAAAGAAGAAAAAGAATAATGACAGTAGCAACTCAGAAAATGATGAAAAAACATATTATCCACCAGGATGCCTCAGAATCCAAAAATGAGAGGTTTTGAAAATCCAAGATGGTAAAAACTCAAATCACCACTTCCCCTTCAGTCAATCTTCATTGAGATTGCCTGG
>CAYLSF010001772.1:890-1571 GCA_964385675.1 uncultured Saprospiraceae bacterium | reverse complement strand
TAATAATCGGACAAAAAATGTCAAAAAAATCCAAAAAATAGGATTTAAAAAATACTACATGGAGGAATCTAAACGTGGCTTTAATTGGTAAAGATGGAAAGGATGATGCTTCAGTTTTACTTGGGCAGCGTATTTTGGCGCTTAACACAGCAGGCTTGAGAATTGTACCAGAAAAGTCTTATTTTAAGGTTTTATTTTCTGGATTTGCTGATGCTGATATTGAATTATGTCAAAGGACAGAGGATTATCTAGATATGCTGAGCAGAGGGAATCTTGTAGACAGCTATGGGTTAGTTGATTCTGATACAAACTTTGTAGTTATCGCAGCTAATGATATTTCTGAAGCTGAGAAGTTTGTTGCCAAGATTCCTTTGATTTCTCAAAGTAAATCTGGAGCAGAAGTTAAGCTAATTGAGAAAGTAGATATCTAGTCTATTTATTTTCTCAAAAATTCATAGATAAAAATTGAATTCTTGATGAATTTTAACTGAATAGCCCCTATCATTAATAATTCAATATAGTGTTTCTCAGATTGGTGAGGTACAAAATCATAATCCAATTGCTATATGGAGTAATAGTTTAGTTGTATTCTATTGAAGTGAGAAACGCTATAGACCTCTTGCATAATTAATTGAGCATATTTCTATAAATCTCTAATTACAATTTATATAGCGATTATTC
>CAYLSF010001772.1:0-880 GCA_964385675.1 uncultured Saprospiraceae bacterium | reverse complement strand
TGACAGATTGAGTCCGAAAACCAGGTTGCTCAATCGAATAAAACTCTTGCAAAACAAGAGTTTTAATGTCTTAAATCACTAAAAATAAATCTGGGTCATGAAGTGTATTTTATTAGGTCATAAAGAAGGACTAATAGATTCATTATCAATGAAGCTCTATCAGGACAAAATCTCTCATGTAATCATCCAGCCTTCTGAGATACTGAGTCGAGTTAAAATTCTTGATATAATTAGCGATGATGGAAATGTTTTAAATCATTGGATAATAGATAATACTGAAATAAATTTTAGTGAAGTTTTAGGATTTTTAAATTTATATACGAAGCCACTAATTGATTTTGATATTTTCAATCATGAACCAGAAAAAGCATTTATTCAAGCTGAATGTTTTTCTTATATAAAATTTGTTTTGTCATTATTTAAAAATGTAATAGAAGTAAGTCAAGAATTTGGTGATGGGGAGTTTATATCTGGGCTACCAGAACAATGGCGATTGCTAGAAGAACTAGATTCTCGAATAAACATACCATGGCATAATTTTGAAAGATGTTCAGAAATTCAAGTTAAAGGAAGAAAAAAAATAAATTTAATTCAATCAAAGTCAATTTTTGATTTTGGAAACTGGGAATCAAGATTAGTTCAAATTTATAGCGATAATATTTGCGTATTTTACGAGCGGCATCAAGGTATTCCTATACTATTTATTTTTGTTGGGAATGAATATTGGTTTTTTGATTTGTCCAAGAAAAAAATTATAAAAAAAGAGGATCTCAAAGATATAGATAGACTTATAAAAGTTGCATTTTTTTTGAAGAGAAAATATCATATTCGCGCAGGAGAACTCCTGTTTTTTTATGGTAATTACTTAACATTTGGTGCT
>CAYLSF010001771.1:0-1572 GCA_964385675.1 uncultured Saprospiraceae bacterium | reverse complement strand
ATACAGTCTAAAAAATAGCTGTATTAAATACTTAAATCATTTATTTCGTTAACGAGCAAAAAGTATGAAAAAAACAACAGCAGGAACAGGTATAGCTGTACTCCTTATTGTTATAGTCGCTAGATATATGGGAATTGATCAAGAACTTTTGGATCAATTAGTAGAAAATCCTGACACTATTAATGTAGAACAAACAGAAGATGGTATGGTTAGAGGTAAACTAACCAATTATCTACCAACAACTCATTTTGGAGATACCTTAGGTTATGCAAACTTTACAGTTTCCTATGCAGAACGCTACAAACAAGCAGAGTGGGTAGCTTATGAAATTTTTGGAGCAAATTTAGATAAAGAAGAATTTCGTCGTCCGCCAAAATTTAAGTCTGATCCTCGGATAGAAAAAGACGAAGTGGTTAGACATAAAGATTACTCTGCTACTGGTTACGATAGAGGACATTTGTGTTCTGCGGCAGATATGGCTTGGAGTAGAGATGCCATTGATGAGACTTTTTACACCACTAATATTAGCCCACAAGAACCCAAATTTAATCGTGGTATTTGGAAACACCTAGAGTCAAATGTGAGAGGATGGGCAGCTCAACTCGGACACTTGTATGTAGTAACAGGGCCGGTGTTAACAAGAAGGGCAAAAAAACGTTTTCCTAAAGAAAAAAACTATATAGCTGTACCTCGTCAGTATTATAAAGTCATATTGGACTATAGTACCGACCGACCTGAAGCTATTGCTTTTCTAATGGATAACAAAGATACCAAAGAACGTATTGACAATTTTGTAGTTACGGTAGATGAAGTTGAAGAATTAACTGGATTGGATTTCTTTTCAGAAATGGAGGATGCTTTAGAAACTCCAACAGAAGCAAATTATAATTTATCACATTGGAGTCTCGGTGGTCAATCTGCTGCTTATGTTCCTTTTGAATATGATTATGATTCTACCGAAGTTCAGTAACCTGTTATTCCAATAACTATCTTATGAAGACCGTAAAAGGCGATTTAATTCAAATGGCATTAGACGGAGAGTTTGATGTGATTGTACATGGCTGTAATTGTTTCTGTACAATGGGACGGGGCATAGCAAAGCAAATCAAACAAACCTTTCCTCAAGCTTATGAAGCTGACCTTAATACTATTAAAGGAGATAAAGCGAAATTAGGCACGATATCTTATGCTACAATTGAAGGCAAAAAGTTGATAATTGTCAATGCTTACACGCAATATAATTGGAGAGGAAAAGGCGTGAAAATCGATTATAATGCCATTGCAAAGGCCTTTAAAATCATCAAAAAAAACTTCTCAGGACTACGTATTGGCTACCCTGCAATCGGTGCAGGATTAGGGGGTGGAGATTGGGCAGAAATCGCTGATATTATCAATAAATCCTTGAAAGGCGAAAATCATACTTTCGTTCAGTATATTGGATAACTCCTTAATTATGAGCTATATATATTTTAGTCTAAAAATCCAAGCTCTATTCTTTTTTCATACTTTTTCACGCTTTTGTATCACCTAACAACTTGATTACAAATCACTTATAAATAGAATATTAAATAT
>CAYLSF010001770.1:0-1575 GCA_964385675.1 uncultured Saprospiraceae bacterium | reverse complement strand
ATTCTTTAAAAGCCGTAGAACCCACGCTAGAGGCGTAAGAGTCAGGATCTTCTCCTTCAGGTAGTAAGACAACTTTTACGTTCATATCTTGCTCCAGCACCAAATCCAATCCTCGTAAAGCAGCCTTCACGCCTGCGGCATCGCCATCATACAAGATGGTCATATTTGAGGTATTTCGCTTGACCAATTGAATTTGCCCAACGGTTAACGACGTTCCAGAAGAAGCCACCACATTTTCAATCCCCACCTGATGTAAGGAAATAACATCTGTATACCCCTCTACCATGATGCAATTATCTTCTTTACGAATACTTTTTTTCGCATGATAAATGCCGTATAGAATTTTACTTTTATTATAAATATCAGACTCCGGTGTGTTAATATATTTTGGGATTTTTTTATCCTTCAACAAGGTTCGTCCGCCAAAACCAACAACTTTACCCGATAGATTCCGAATCGGAAACATAACCCTATTTCTAAAAAAATCACGACCAAACTTTGAGGTTAACCCCACCTTTTTCAATAAGTCAATATTATATCCCTTATTGACCGCAGAAAGCGTTAAATGATCTTTTTTATCAAAAGCAAACCCTAACCCAAATTTTTTAATCGTTTCCTCTCTAAACCCTCTTTGCTTAAAATAACTTAACCCCACACTTTTACCAATATCCGTTTGAAAGAGATTATCTTGATAAGAGGTTTTCGCAAATTCATTGACGATATAAAGACTATCTTGTAGTTTTCGCTCCTCTAATTCTTCTTGACTCACAACGGTTTCTTCTACCTTAATTCCATATTTGTTCGCCAAATATCGCAGAGCCTCAGGATAAGTGAAGTTTTCGTGTTCCATCACAAAATTTACTGCATTCCCACCTCTACCACATCCAAAGCATTTATAAATATTTTTAGTGGGAGATACTGTAAAGGATGGTGTTTTTTCATTATGGAAAGGACATAAACCGATTAAATTGATACCTCGCTTTCGAAGATGCACAAAATCCTCAATCACTTCCTCTACCTTAACGGTCTCAAATATTTCGTTTATCGTTTTTTGTGTAATCATTTTTTGTTACAATCTATCTGTGATTTAGGTAAGTTAAGCAAATCTTGAATGGTATAAAAGGAATGTTATCATTTTTCGAGTAGGCATAAAAAAAGCCCCCACTATTGTAGAGGCAACATCTCCAAAAAACAATCATTTCTAATACAATCCTTTGAAAAGGATTACCCAACTAATTGGCTTCAAAGTATGACTTGAAATGATACTCGCAATTACGGTATTTTATTTGGAAAATGAAAGGGGTATGTCTCTATTAACCGTATTTTTTGGGTATAAAATATCGAATTATTGGTATTTAACAATTGATGAATTACCGTGATGCACATTTTTTGAGTAAAAAAAGCCTAGTAGTCGTATTTATGTGACATAATTTACCGCAAAAGAGCGTGCTGTAAAATCCGTATTTTAATATTTTGTTTAGGCTCAATTATTTTATTCACTCTTATTGGTTTTAAATTATCATAATGAATTTCTTTGTAATATGAAAGATTAAACAAAAATACCATTGTTAATCC
>CAYLSF010001769.1:0-1579 GCA_964385675.1 uncultured Saprospiraceae bacterium | reverse complement strand
TAGCCTAGTTTAGAGAATAGATCTTCCGTTATCTCTGCGATGACAAAGGTTTCATATTTCTTTTGTAGGGTGAGGGTTTTCATACTATTCCTTGTCTAAGTCATAAAAGCAATTTACTTGTCTGTATGATATCCTGTTATGGTTTGCAATTTCGTTTGTCTCTTTTTAATGAATTATAAAAATTATCTATAAATCCATAAGGCAAAAAGTACTAATACTTACATCTACAAAACATTAACCCTCACATTCTTACAGTGAGTATACGAAAGGAACAACCATATTGAGAGTATCATTGTAAATGATACTCTTTTTTTCGTGCAACAAGTAAATTTGATTGATCTACTCGCCTTTAGAAGTATTGGTTCCCTGCTTTACTTAAAAAATCAAAGATTGCAGAAATGTGCTTTAGCATTTCATCTTTGTCTCGAAGCTTTTCCATACAAAAATTCGCTCCTACGTTATATGCCTTTTTTATCTGACTTTTTTCAAAAGATGGTGAATAAAGGACAATAGGAATATCCCCTAAGGAAGGCTCCGCTTTTAATCGACGTATTACTCCAAATCCATCTAAATCTAAGAGTTGTACACTGGTAAATATGATCCCTACGGGATGGATTTTTATTTCGGAGAACTGAGGTTGTGAAGATTTTAGATATGTGATGGCTTCTTCCCCGGAAGAAAAGGTGATAATATTTAAAGAGCTATTAAAAGTCTCTAGAATCTCTTTTAATGCTTCTCTTTGTAATTCATTTTGATCAATAAGAACTACCTGCATCGTCCCTGCTTTTTCCATTATTTATTTCGGATGGCAAAATTAGCACGACTCAAAATGTTTTTCCTACGTGATTCACTTAAAACTTACTTATTCGTAAAACCTACCTTCAAAAAGTCATGCATTATTTTCTTGCACTAGATATTGGTAATTAGCTAAAGACACTACACTATGTCCCTTTTCTTATCATACTATCTCCTCTCGCATTATTGAGGGAGCATAACCAGGATTTCTTTCTATTTTTTGATTTATGAAATCTTCTTGCTTGGTCTCCACTCATTTTGTTACCTAACAATCATCCTGAATCAATACGAAAAGCTACGGGAGCCGTATTGTCCGATTTGAAGTACGAAAGATGTATCAATCGAGGGTGAAAAATACCTAGTCCTGAAGGGTAAGACTTTCTCCTTATTAAAGCCTGAATATTATCCTAGAACACTAGAAAGGGTTACTATGGATCAAAGAGCTTATTTTTGAAATGTAAGATATTAAAAGGTTGGGTAGTATTTTCGTTTAAATGAATTGTCAATTCATTACAATGTTTGGTTAATAAAAAGAGTCATTACTGTTCATTTTTATGGTTGTAAAAAGCTAATACTCAAACGGAGTATCAGTTCACACTATCATCTTAACGTAATGCTCAACAGAACTTTTTTACGTTTCAATTTATTTTTCTTGCTTATATGCGTCAGCACAAGCCTATTAGCACAAGTTCCAGCAGCATCTGAGTCTGTACCAAACTCCAACTTCATCAACGAGACTTATTGTTTCGAGGTAGATTTTGAGCTAACAGGAGATCCCGGTTAT
>CAYLSF010001768.1:0-1581 GCA_964385675.1 uncultured Saprospiraceae bacterium | reverse complement strand
CCCACTTCTATAGTAGGTCCACCATTACCAGCACTTGTTTCAAATTTAATTCTAAACTCTCCAGTGGCAGGCATATAAACTTTAACTTTAATTGAAGTATTTGTTGCATCAAATGTAAAAGCATCTATTGCTTTACAAGTAGCTCCCGTCCAATTTGGAGTACTTGCATTCAAATCAAATTGCTTTACGGTTGCTGATGTATTTGGTGCAGCAGACGATGGATTAGCTACACTTGATAAATCTGTATTATCTGCAGTTGGTGAATTACCAAATTGATCCCAATCAAAAGCATTACCTGTACCAGCAGGCTCAAAATCAAGTGTAGTATATTGTGCATGCATAAATGACACACAGCAAAACATCAACAAAAGAGTAGTAACTTTTTTTCTCATAATTTAGATTTTGTTTTGAATAGTGGCTCCATAATCCATTATTATTTTGCCATAATATTATTTTAGATAAAAGCAATAAATACTAATTTGCTTTTGCACAAAATTATATATGGTTACACATCATGAAAGAATTTCACACTACATCTAAACTACTACACCTCAAAAAGCATCTACTACATTGCTACTACAATATTGAAGTTGATTAGAATTAGGAAAATCCATACTGTTGTTTTATTTAAAGATGCAAATTAAATCTGTATGAAAACAAGCAAATTGTTCGAGTGCTTTTTTGATTCAATTTTATTTTATAAAAATTTAATAAACAGGACTTTATGCATATAATTTAGGGCATATTCAAGTCGTGTAGTGTGATAGATTAAATTATGATTAGTAGTACGTCATTAAATTATTAAAATCAGTAAACTGGTAAAAATGCCTTTAAAAACACTTCATTTTGCACTTCATTTGTACTACAAATCAAAAAAACACCACAACATTACCACAACAAAGCGTAAGAAATACGGTATTGATGACCTAAATCATACATTCTTTAATTAAATTGCTAATTCAAGTAAAAAACCAAATTATATACGGTATAATGATATTAGGAAAAAAATTATGGCTAAGTACAGGACTATTGCTATTCTATACCCTTTTGATAGCTCAGTCCAATATCGGCTTACCTATGATTAAAAATTATCCTAAAGAAACATATCAAGCTGGGCTGCAAAACTGGGAAGTTACACAAGATAAAACGGGGCGACTATATTTTGCGAATAACCAAGGCTTGCTTGTATTTGATGGAGCAAATTGGAAATTATATCCTGTTGCTAATAATACGATTGTTCGCTCTGTATTTATTGAAGGGGATAGGATTTATGTTGGGTCGCAAGGTGACCTAGGATATTTTGAATCCAATGCACAGGGAATTCTGCGATACCATTCTTTAAAAGATAAAATCCCTAAAAAAGAGCAGAATTTTGCAGATGTATGGACTATTGCAAAGATTCAGGATAAACTCCTATTTAAAACGACGAAAAAGGTTTTCGTATATGATAAAAAGAAGTTTAGTGTGTTACCCATAGGTAAGATCATAGCTTTCTCGGATTCTATGGATACTAAAACGATGTTTTATAGCAGAGCAAATGGTATGCATTATTGGGATTTGAATCAATCTAAACCTTCTATA
>CAYLSF010001767.1:0-1582 GCA_964385675.1 uncultured Saprospiraceae bacterium | reverse complement strand
GATTAGGATTTTGATTAATCTTATTCTTAAGATTTTGACCTTTATCAGAATCAAGAGCAAAAACAGAAAATAGAGTTCTTTGACACAATGGTAAGTTACAGATGTAACTTTCAAATTCAGCAGGAGATTTCATATTCAAAGCAAGATGAGGTCGTTCGAAATTGTACAACCGAACATCTTTATGAAGATGAAAAATCAAGTCTTTATACGAATTAATATTACGATGCTTGAGATATTCACCTTTTATGGTTTGATTAAATCGTTCTATATGAATATTCTCATAAACAATTTTACCCATCGAAATATTAATTTGAGCTGCTTCTAAAGCGTCCGTGTAAAGCAAACTCCTGTATTGACTTCCTCTATCTGAATGATGAATTAATTGATGGTTAAATTGGGTTTGCTGTCTTGTTTGTAAAGCCATATTAAAAGCATTTAAATTAGCCTCAGCAAACAAATTTTCAGCGGCATAAAAACCAACAATAAATCGAGAGTATAAATCCATAATAAAGGTAATATAATACCACTTATCACCAATTTTGAAGTAAGTGGTATCACTTACCCAAACTTGATTTATACCTGTTATCTTCAATTCAAATAAGAGATTAGAATATTGCACAATAGAGCTGCCAAACGTAGTAGTGGGCTTCTTTTTATAGCTAATTGGCTCATAACCATTTTGCATTCCATAAGCAATAAACTTATCTCGACCAATGAAGTTTGGCTGAATTTTAAAGTAGAGTTTCTTTAAACTCATACTTGGGTGCTTGGCTCGTTCTTCTTTAAGAATAGCCTCTAAAAGTAACCAATTATCTGTCAGATGCCTTTGACGTTTTTCCCATTCCCATTGATGTTGTTTTTTGATGTTTAATACCTCATATAATGACTTCATGGTGAAGGAAAAATCTTGACGATTTTTGCGAATTAAGGCTACGGTTTGGTGCAAAAAGTTTTTTTTAAATCAACTTTTAGCTCTGCTCCTGCAACCGTAATTAATTCATTTAAAAAATCAATCTCGATTTGCTTTTGTCCAACGATACGTTCTAATTCGGCAACTCGTTGCTGTAAAAGTTTCGTCTTTTGTGCCTCTGATTCCATCTGTACAACCTGTGTTGTTCCTTGCTTATGATGTGGCGAATATTTGTATAACCAGCGATATATGCTGGTCTTACTCACATCGTACAGCTTAGAGAGTTCATCAATACTTATTTGTTTATTGACTAACTCTTTCACTTTCTGTTTTTTAAATTCTTCTGAAAAAGTTCGTCGTAAACGAAGTTCTAATTTTTTTTTCGATTCTTTTTCAGTTTTTTGAGATTTAGTATCTCCACTTAGCATTTTTTGTGACTTATTCTGGTCATGCTATTTCAGGATAATACACGGATTACCAATTAACTAATAACCAATAACAAACTACAAATTAAGTACTTGAACAGAAGTAAGCACATAATAAAAAACATATTAACGATAAATCAAGGGCAAACAAAAGAACGTGTCTATTACAAGAATGAACACGGACATAAACCTGTTTCTTATGAATACACTTTTTTAGTCGATTATGAAACAAAACCTGTAAGATTTT
>CAYLSF010001766.1:0-1584 GCA_964385675.1 uncultured Saprospiraceae bacterium | reverse complement strand
ATCGTATTCTAATTCCAGGGCATTGGCCAGGGAAAGAATTTTATCTGCTTTGGGGTACTTCTTCCCCTTTTCGATTTCATTTAAATAGGAAACAGACATCCCACTTTTCTGGGAAAGCTCTGCGAAGGACAAACCCAGCAGACGCCTCTGTTGGCGAGCCTTTAGTCCAAAAATTAGCCTGATATGTTGCTTGTTCAGCATAGCCTAATCGAAAGTAGGGAATTTAGAAATCAATTCCTTACGAATTTTAGCGAATTTTCGCTTGCAACTCACATTCGCTATGCCTATTTTTGCTCATGCAATGTTGATATTTCGTTCTTTTCCCTTTGGGGATGTGCATAGGCGTATGTAAATCATCTCCTACTCCGGCCTCGAATCCTACATCGAGGCTTTTTTTTTTGTACTTACCTAAAGTGAATCCTCAGCTGTTAGGAACCACCTTGCCGGTTAGTCTCGATCAGCTCTAAAAACCTCATCAATCAAAAGCACCACTCAGTTTTATCCAAACACTTCCTTCTTCCTGTCTCGATACACTTTTATATAGATTAATCCTTCTTGTTTTTTATCAATAAATCGACCAGAAAGGGCTAAATCACCAAGTTTTTGGGTTGAAAAATCTTTTTTTAATAAAAAATATCAATAAAATAAAAAATTTAATTCAACAAAAAACAACCATAAACAACTAAATATCAATTTTTTAAATAAAATATTTTGATTTTTTTTTCAACAAATACGATTTTATATCATTGGGTAGGAAGTAAAAGTGCTGCATATTTGTATTGTAAGAAAGAAACAATACAATATAAAAGAGAAGCAAATTCAAAAAAGGCTATCTCAAAAACCGAAAAAAAACAACTAATACCACAGTAAAGATATTTAAGAATTAGGTCGTCTTATTATTTTCATGAGATTATGATTTGTTATTAAGGAGCCTCCGAGGAGGCTTTTTTTTTGCCCTTACTCTTCCTTTTTGCTTTCAAGCCAACATGCTTTGTCATTATTACCTTAATAGGATGTTAATTCCCACAGATCAAGCTTTAAAGAAATTAATTCTTCCAATATTTGAAGGTTCTGTATCAACAATGACAATACACCAACAAATATTAACCGACTAGTCATGAAGAGACACTCCAACATCCTATTAACACTATTACTATCTCTCTTTTTTTCAAACCTATTACAAGCGCAAAGCGATCAAGCCGAAACAGTAAGTATGCATGTCAATTGTCCACAGGGTTGTGACATGAATTATATCCGTCAGGAAATCCAATACCTCAATCATGTACGAGAGCAGGGATTAGCGGATGTTCAAGCCTTCATCACCAGAATCCGAGCAGGCAATGGTGGTGATGTATATGAACTATTGTTTACAGGAAAAAAAGATTTCGAAGGCATGAACCAAAAGTTGGTTTATGAAACCAACCCCAATCAAACATGGGACGAGATCAGAGCCGGTTTGCTTAAAAGAATTGAAGCAGGTATGCTCCCTTATTTACTTAATTCAGGCTTTGAAGATGAAGTCGATATTAATGTAGATTATGAAATTTCACAAGGAATAGAAAGTCCCGTTGCGCAGACTGATCC
>CAYLSF010001765.1:0-1585 GCA_964385675.1 uncultured Saprospiraceae bacterium | reverse complement strand
ATGAATGTTGTAGGTTTCAGACAATTTGATCCCAAGCTCTTCCTCTATTTTTTTGATTTGCATACTAAGTGCAGGTTGAGAAACAAAACAACTTTGCGCAGCTTCTGCAAAACTCTTATGTGTATCTACGGCAATGATATACTCTAATTGTATGATTGTCATGTATCTGTGTTTTCTTTTGGCTTTATTTTTTACAAAAATAAGATAAAATTATACTAAAAGCAAAACTATCAGAATATCTTATGTTTAATTATTCGACCCTTTGTCCATAAATATTATCTATACCTTGACAGTTGATTTCTAAAAAATCAAAACTATCTTGGTCAAGCTGACGGATATGAAAAGTATGCAATAGTAAATAGGTTAAATTACTGGGTATATTAAGGTTATTAAGCTGTTCTATATCTTCATTATTTGCTGGACTTCCACCTGTTACCTCACTAGGATAAATAATAACATGGACTTTTTCATTATTTTCTAAAAGCCATTTGATGGGATAGATTACATCATCATATTCATAAGTCCCTTCGCCGTCATCAGTAAAAGTAATTTTTTCACCAACAAAACCTATGTAAATCGTTCCTGACTGACGAGACACTCGATCTAGTTTCCAACTTCCAAGTAGTCGTTCATAGCTATTATCTTTATCCGTAATTTGGTTGGAGAAGCGGAATTTCCGATGACCAAATAATTCAATCAATTCTAATGTATGCTCATCTGCTTTTGTCATTTCAAATAAAAACCGTTCTTTGAATAAGAATTGATATTTTCCTAATTGTATCTTTGTAAAAGATGGGTGAAACTGAAAACAGCCTGAGTTATAGACAAAACTCGTATCATTTAAAAGTATAAAAGACAAACTATCATTTTTCAAAACTACATCATTCGTATCCAAAGTATTGGCAGTTTTGAAATGCGTATAAAAATTTGAAGATGATTGTAAAATTGAGGTATTGTATCTATGCATTAAATAATGATAAGTATTATTACCTTGGGTAAAAGCTACAATAATGAAATCTTTACGATAATCAAGAATTTTACCTTTAAAAGGTTGATTATCACGAGATCTTCGAAGCAATAAAAAACTATCCTGTAATTCCCAGTTTACTTCCATAGATACTTGCGAAGCACGAAATATATTATCCATATTACCATCGGCTCGTATATCCCAGTCCAAGCGGTTAAGTGTCGCGCTTCCTCTATTAATACGAACACCTGACCATTTTCCTACTAGGTCTATCGTTTGTCCGATTAATGATAAGTTGAGTAGTAAAAAAACTCCAACTAATAAATGTTTCATGGTTAATCGATTTATAAATTATCAAACTCAAGTTGCATTGTGGTGTGAAACTAAAAAGTATAGCTTGAATTATTCAATAAGTAATGTAATCATATCAATATAAATTGTCAAACATTAGGGAACTATTCACTTATGGTTATTGTAAAAAATATCAAACACTCAATTTATACCTATCTATGCTAATAGGAAACGCAGCTAGGCTTAGAACCTAGTGTATCAGAGTTCGAATCTCTGGATAGGTACTATAAAATATAATCTACTTACCAACCCTAGTTGTATATTTCT
>CAYLSF010001764.1:0-1587 GCA_964385675.1 uncultured Saprospiraceae bacterium | reverse complement strand
ATAGCTTAAGTATTAAATTCCAAAAGCTTTAAGTAAAGCTAAAAAATAACATATTACGATTTTTATTTAATTTTAAACAACTTCTTAGTAGTCTTTCAAGACAAGTATCAGATTAAAATATTAATAAAGGCTACGTTTACAAAACTTTGGTGATTTTGTAAACGTAAACCTTAGGTGATAATTTAAGATTGAAAGTCTACTTAAATTATTATAAAATAAGTAACTTCTATATCTAATTATCCATTTTCTAATTTTACTAAAATAACCATTACCATTTACATTTAATTTGAGTCATTAAATTAAAAAATAGTCCCAACCAAAACGCAAATAAGTTTAATCTATAATATATTTAGAATGAGTTAAATGGTTAATATGCTATTTCAGTCTATTGATCATCCAAATCTTGATCCGCAAATGTAGTAGTTGAGCCCTTTGGTAAAACAAATTTAATTTTATAGCTTCTATCTGGAACTAATCTAAAATAGATCTCTCGTTGTCTTGAGAAACCTCGATGGCTTAGATCTCCTTTATTATCTGGAAATACATCCACAGGACCATATACTTTTCTAAGGTTTTGATTAGTAGAGTTGAATTGATCGTCCCATACTCTATAAGCAAAAAACACATTTTCAGTAGACGGAGTAAGTTCTAGGCCTCCTCCAATATTTCCTGCAAAAGAACCAAGCTCTTTAAACTCTATAGAGATTTCAACACCTCCACTCATGCTAAAAGTTACGGGAACTTCTTGAAAGAAAAAATGAAAGTCAATCACATCTGAATTGGGGGTAACTCCCTCATGGATATCAAGTTTAGTATTTAATAAGAGCCTACTTACTTCATAGGAAAAAAATTGCTGAGTAACACTATTCTTGTTTAGTTCCCATGATTTTCCATCTTTTCCAATCCTCTTTTTTATGTGTATAACTTGATCAGCTATATGTCTTTCTAATACTTTTGGTTTATCTCCATCTGTATCAGTAATAATTTGATATATCTCTAATGTAAAACTTTGAGTATTAAAACTTCTATTATTTAAATTCTGCTCATAAGCATCCGCAATAGGATTAAAATCATGATTACTATACCCTGCACTTGCTTCTGTAGCTCCTCTTCCTGCTAAGATTGGACTTGGATTACCACTATTTCCTTCTGAATTACTTGAAGAAAGTGTAGGCGAAAATTGTTCTAAATCAGATAAAGCTTCACAATTACAATTATACTTAATTTCTCCAACTTCTCTCCCATCAGGATCAATCAACATAACAGGATTATTCAGCACATAATTATAAGGAGAAAAAGGAGCATAAGCCTCCGCCAACGGATCAACCGCCGACCATCTAGCAATACTCGCATCATACCACCTTGCTCCATAATCTAACCAATCTAAATCAAAATCCGCATTCAATTCCTTACCATTATACGTATAATGATTATCCGTACCCGTCACCATACGACCGTAACCTTCCATGCGCATTCCATAAGGATAGTACGAGTCCGTTTGAAGTATTTCATTTTCTGCTATTTGACCATTTCCATTTAAGTCAGCAAAGGTTACCCTTGTATTCCCTAGATGGTCTTTTATGGAAT
>CAYLSF010001763.1:1166-1588 GCA_964385675.1 uncultured Saprospiraceae bacterium | reverse complement strand
AATAAAATGTAATTTTTTTCGTAAAAACTTATTACGTTCAATTTTTCTGAATAATAAGTAGGTTCACATATTTTGACTTAATAATAATTTCGATGTAAAGTATTGGTTTCCAAAATATTCAAAATTATTCAATCAAAATTGTAAACCTACCTGTTTATCATTTTATCCAAATGAGCTCATCATTAGGATTAATTTAAAATGTTAATTTCTGCTAGGACTTATAATTTGAATCTTATCTCTATTTACTCTAAGTCTAAAAGTTTTTGTATATTTAAAAGATATGATCCCCCCCAGAGTATAACCCATATTAAGGTCAAAAGGAGTCAAGTTTTCATAACTTCCTTCTTTATATTCAGGTGGATGATTAACATAACGTTTTGCTGTTTTAGTTTGTGATGTTATATTCTTGGGGGAAAAATCTT
>CAYLSF010001763.1:0-1156 GCA_964385675.1 uncultured Saprospiraceae bacterium | reverse complement strand
ATACTTCCCATGGAAAAAACTTGTAAAATATTTACAGCATCCCCAGTTCTACTAACTCCAAACTTTACTCCCAGAGGTGCCCACGCCAAACTAGGAGAAGGTAAACTTTTATCTGATGGACCTATTGAAATCCCAATAATCATATTATATAATGCATCATCTCCAACTGGTTGAAAATTAGCTTTTGCAGATAATTCTGGATCTAACTTAATATTACTGTTAAAACTATATCCACCATCTCCACTTCTTGCAGCTTGATTAAAAGTGATTGCTCCATCTTTAATTTTTATTGGTATAAAAACTTCAATTGTTCCCACATCATCATATCCTCCACTTTTAATTGTAACAACAGGATCTGTATGATCAGCCCGAGATATATTATCTACACGACCAGTTTCTTCACCATGTTCTTCAACAGAATACATTTTTTTCTGAAGAGTATAGCTTTTTATATAATATCCATAATATGTCTTACTTCTCTTCTCTCCTTTAACAACGCTAGTACCAACTCCTATATCTTCAAATAAAGGCTTTGCTTCTTCTCTTTCTCTACGTACTAAGATGTCATATATCCACTTTACTGTTTTAGAGTCAGACACCTGCTTTCCATCAGGATCAATTAGGTGAATCGGATTATTCAAAACATAATTATAAGGAGAAAAGGGTATATACTTCTCCGCCAATGGATCCACAGCCGACCATCTCGCAATACTAGCATCATACCACCTCGCTCCATAATCCAACCAATCCAAATCAAAATCCGAGTTTAATTCCTTACCATTATAGGTATAATGATTTTCCGTACCCGTGACCATACGACCATAGCCTTCCATACGCATACCGAAGGGGTAATAATGGTCTGCTTGAAGTATCTCATTTTCTGCTATTTGACCATTACCATTTAAGTCGGCAAAAGTTACACGAGTATTACCAAGATGATCCTTGATAGAATATTCATAACGATAACTTCTACCCTCATCAATTGGTATCGCCCTACCTTCATCAAAGTAAATGGCTTCTAAATTGCCGTTGGTATATTCTAGTCCTCCCGCATATTCTTTCGTTAATGTCAAAGCATTTTCGTTATATTTCTTCTTCGTCAGTTTAATCCCTGCGGCATCATAAACCCACTCTAATTTATTACCATTACTAAAAG
>CAYLSF010001762.1:0-1590 GCA_964385675.1 uncultured Saprospiraceae bacterium | reverse complement strand
CGGGAGGAATTGACGTATTTTTCCACAAGCTATAATCATTATAATAGATCTATGTGAAGTTACATAGTTTTTTTGAATGATATGACTGTCAGCATTCTTGGCAAATTAGGTTTTATTTATGGAAATCGAACAACTAAGAGCAATTCAACCCTATACCATTAGCACTGATAATAAGACGATAAATAATGGAGAAAATATGGTTATTCATCAGCGAGCTTAGTTTTGCGCCCTCCCGGTGAGGTACTCACTAATTCATAGTATTTTAAAATATCAGCTTAAAAATATAAAGCATAATATTAAAATTTTCTTAAATTATTTAATTTCGAAGCTATTTATAGATCTTGATCAACACAAATAACTATTTCAAGACTATAATAGTTAAGCAAGTTTAGATTAATGCTCTATAGATTTTTTAATACATATTTATACATTTTCTGATTCAAAAATATTCAATAAAAAATTTTTTATATGGTAACTCATGAAAAATCTGGGAAAGTATTCAAAATTTTGGCGATTGATGGGGGAGGGCTCAAAGGAATCTATTCTGCTAAAATTTTAGATCAGTTTGAAAAAAAATTTAATTGTAATCTTGTAGATTATTTTGACTTAATCTGTGGAACCTCTACTGGAGGCTTGATTGCCCTTGCATTATCCTTGAGAATATCAGCAGAAGAAATTGTCGATTTTTATGATGAAAGAGGAAAAATTATTTTTCCTAAAATGAGTAAAGTTCAAGAAATTTTCAAGCAGTTTGGATGGGGAGGTAAACATGACAATAAAGAATTAAAAAAAGCATTATTTGAAATTTTTGGAAATAGAAAGATTGGTGAATCAAATTGCTTACTTTGTATTCCTTCATTTTCTTTAACTGACTCAAGACCATACATTTTTAAGTACGATCATCCTGAAGGCAAGTTAAGTAGAGATAATAAAACTAAATGTGTTGATGTCGCGCTAGCTACAAGTGCTGCATCCACTTATTTACCTATTGTTCAACTAGAAAGCCACGATAACAAACAATTTATTGATGGAGGTGTTTATGCAAATAATCCAACCTTAGTTGGTATAGTTGAAGCTTTAAAATATTTCGTTGGTATAGACAAAGAATTCGATCATTTAAGAGTTATGTCTATAGCGTCTTTAGAAGTTCCTGGTGGAAGTCGTATTCTTTCTAAAAAAAATCTTTCTGCGTTGGAGTGGGGAGGAAAATTAGTTTCTCCTTTTTTAGATGGGCAAGCTTATATTACTAACTTTATGGCTAAAACATTGTCTGAACATTGTAATCTCCCATTTGACTATATACGAGTTCCTAGTCCTCCTCTTTCTCCCGAGCAATCAAAAATAATTACCTTGGATAATGCTGATAGAGAAGCCTTGGAATTAATGAAAGGTAAGGGAAGAGATCAAGGATTAGTATATGAAAAAATACCTGAAGTTACACAATTTTTTGATATAAGAAAACAGTATATAAGTAGATAAACTAGAAATTAATGGCAAACTGTCACGATTTATTTATTGAATATAATTCAACTATCCAGTTAAGCGAATCAAAAGAAAAATCTTTAAGAACATCCAGAAATAATCTTAGAG
>CAYLSF010001761.1:0-1594 GCA_964385675.1 uncultured Saprospiraceae bacterium | reverse complement strand
TGACAAGGATATCTTCCTGCATTTAGTTGTAGAGGTATGCTAAAAATGCAGGAAGATATCCTTGTCAGTAGTGATTCGGTGAATTACTACTGACAAGGATATCTTCCTGCATTTTTAGCATACCTCTACAACTAAATGCCGTATAGGGTGTATAATCTTCCAAAGGCTGATTTAAGTAATTTCTAAAAAGCGATTTGGACACCTTGACTCTATATAATCCTTGATCCGTTGATAGCCAAATGTTATTTTTATCATCAAAGTCAATATCATGGATATATGATAAAGCAATTTCTGGAGCTATAGTATTAAAATCTAACATTGTATGATTAGCTAAATCATATCGAATCAATTTTTGGCTATCTTTATACCATAATATCTCATCTGATTGATGATATATACTAGATAAGGGAGTGCTTTGTGTTTCTAGTTTCTTAATATTTGCTATGAAATTAGCCTCATGCTCTGATAATGATGCTTCATCTTTTTTAAAAAACAATTGAAATCCCAATATCCAAACGCTTCCTTTACTATCTACCGTAATAGATTTAACATTAGTACTTTTCACCTCTTTTTGCCAAATTAAATTACCATCAATACTTCGCTCAAATACCCGTCTCTTATCTTCTCCCAATATTTCATGCCCATAAATATGTCCATTTTTAACTTCATGGATAAAGACAGGAAATTTTGATTGGTATAAAACACTAAACTGACCATTATTATATTGGTAAATCCGATCCTTTGCAGTAATAAGAAATCGATCTCCCTCCCCTTTGAGTACCTTCGTATATTCATCCGTAGGTAAATCGTAAGGAATCCCCAAGTATTGTTTTGGTGTACGTACTTCAAGGGTATAAATATTAACAAAAGAAAGTAATTTCCTATCAACATGAAATACCCAAAGCCACCCCTTAGAATCTTCAAATATTGTAGCAATATTATTATCTGCTAATCCATCTTTTTCTTTAGATAAAACTTGAAAGTGATGACCACCAAAACGATTGAGTCCGTACTTTGTGCCGACCCATATAAATCCCCGACTATCTTTAAAGGTAACATGTACCTCCCTATGAGATAGACCATCTGCTACAGAAAAATACTGTACATTGGTATTGTAGTTTTGCTGTGCGGTAACATAATTTAATGTACTAAAAGATATTAATAGTAGTAAAGTGGTGTATGATAAGTTCATCAATTTGATTGCCTTTATTATTCTTCTTACTGTTTGCCCTTAACAAATATAACAAATTTTATTAAAGCAACTCTGCATTCGGCATAAGGCATTCATCAAAGTGTCGGCAAACCTTAGACGGTGAACGGTGAATAGTTTGTCTACGTATAAAATAAGTTGACAAAAACCGTCCACCCCCGTATCAGGTACAGGGCAGGCTCTTGCCGTCTCCCGATAGCTATCGGGATTAACCGTGTAAACAAAAAACCAGCCTAAGCATACACACGCCTAGACTGGTCAACACTACTACTTTATTATTATCTGTTGTCGGTTATCAGTTACTAGCGAATATTCGGATAACTGGTAATTCGCTTACGCTGCCTTGACTTTTGATGGTCGCACACCAAACCACTTTTGAAATTG
>CAYLSF010001760.1:0-1599 GCA_964385675.1 uncultured Saprospiraceae bacterium | reverse complement strand
CTTATTTTAACATTTTTCGTGCTTGATTTATAAATTTAAATTTGTTGCCGCCAACATCGACATATCGGCACATATATGCCGATATGTCGCCTTAAAATTCTATATTAATTCAACTATAATGGCTTGATACTCAATTGCCAAAGTGGCGATCCAAAAAAAGGAACATATATGCCGATATCCATTTGGCGAATTTAACCTATTCTAAGGCATTACAATGTTAAATCATCCAATGGACTTTTGACCGTTTCTCTAATTTTATTAGAGATATGTAGATAGACTTCAGTGGTCTTAATTGAATTATGTCCTAACAAATCCTTAACCACATGCAGTGGTATATTATTTTCCACTAAATGTGTAGCGAAAGAATGTCTTAAACCATGTATAGTGACACGAACATTAACTTGTGCGGCTAATTTTGCTCGTTCAAAAATAGATTGAATACTTCTTGCTCCGTATTGTCCACCATGTTGTCCTTCAAACATCCAAAATTTTGGATTAAATAGTTCAATATATTTTATCAAATAACTTTTGGCTATTTCAGAAAGCATGACATAACGGTCTTTCTTTCCTTTACCTGCTTTTACAAATATACATTTTCTATCGAACAATATATCTTCTTTTCTAAGATTTATAAGTTCGTTTTTTCGTAATCCTCCAGCGTAAATAAGCATAATCATTGCTTTATGTTTGGGGTTTTGTATAGTTTGTAAAAGCTTTACGATTTCTTGCTTTGAAAATACATTGGGCAATTGTTTAGGTTTTTTAGGGCGTTTTAATTCATTTAACTTATCTTCCTGTTTGAGTAGTCGGCGATAAAAAGCAGCAAAGGCATTTATCATCTGACTTTGGGTGTTTTCATGAATGTTACTTTTGATAATCTTATATAATAAGTAATTCTTGATTTGTAATCCCGATATTTGAGACGGTTTAATGTGAGGATAATATTTCCATAAGCCTACTAAATGTATTTTATAGGTCTTAATCGTTCTATGACTCTTCCGCTCTATAATCAATTCATTTTCAATAGCTCGTAATGCTTTCAATTGAAATGAATTCAGTCCATCTTCCATACTTTTTTGTCGGTAGGTCGATTTCGTTTTAGGGTTTGGGTCTATATAGGTTTCGGGTATATTGGGGTCAATTTTCATTTGTATGGATAAACGATGACCAAATACTTTTTTTAATTGCCTAAATGAATACCTTACATAAGGTAACTGCCAGCACTTTGTCTCTGAATCCCATAGTCGCCCTGGTATTTCTTTGATAAAATCTCGCCATGCTTCCGCTGCTTTTGGGACATAACAATTGAAAAAGCCTGCTGTTCCATTTTGAATAACAGCTTTTTGTGAAGGGTTCGCCATTTCATAATAATCTCTAAACCGTTCAGGGATATTGGGGTTAATAGTAAAACTATAAGTACACGCTCCTTTGAAAAGAGCATGAAAAATACGCATTTCGTGTTTACTATATGGAAATGACCAATACTTATGTTTTTTATCGAATTTAGCGTGTGGTACTTTTTTGATTTTCGTTATCCAATCTCTACGAAAAGCTGGAATCTCTACCGTAAGTTTGGTTTTATCTGACGCTAGGGGCTTT
>CAYLSF010001759.1:0-1600 GCA_964385675.1 uncultured Saprospiraceae bacterium | reverse complement strand
CCCCCAAAACCCCAAAACCCCAAAACCCCAGATTTTAAATATTTAATTGAATTTTTAATAATAGTTTATAAAATGGATTAAAATTCAAAAATAAATGATAACGAAGAATATTTAAAAAAAATTTTAAAGCAGCGGTATAATCAAGAGGCAGAAATGTACAAGAAAAAAATGCAGGAGAGAAAAGAAAAAGTGCGTAGACATCTAATGCTTTGGCTATTAGGGATTATATTTATTTTACTAATGATTTAAAATATATCACCAGTCAACCTAAAACTGAATATACTGGTTTATCGTATGAATTAGAATATATTTTGGGTGGAAAGGTCTCTGTTTCTCAATTTGGGGATATTCAGTTTCAACCTTCAGCAACTAAAAATCTATTCCCTCTTCATCTTTCAGCTTCAGCAGTAAAATCATTATCAGGCATTGTTTTATATTTACGCCATATAGCAAAAAAAGGACATGTGGTAATTATTGATGAACCTGAACTAAATCTACATCCTGAAAATCAAGTACTAGTAGCAAGAGTATTAGCAAAAATGGCAAATAAAGGACTGCGAGTTATTTTTAGTACTCACAGTGATTATATTATCCGAGAATTGAGCAATTTGTTAATTTTATCCAATAACTTCGATGGCAAAGCTGCATTAAAAGAAAAATACAACTACTCTGATGACGAAATTTTATCAAAAGATAAAATCAAAGTCTATGCTTTTCAAAATCACACTATAGAAGAAGTGCCAATTACCAAACAAGGGATTGAAATTGATAAAATAGAAGAGGTAATTACGAAAGACAATGAACGCTCCAATGATATTTATTATACCTATTTAGAAAGCACACAAGCATATGAGTCACAAACTAATTGAAGCCTTAACCGAGTTTATTGCAGATGAAGCACAATTAACTTTTAATCAAACAAATAACACCATAAAAATTGAAGAACCCGAAAATACTGGGTCTAAGCAATTACGTTCCGTCACCTTGAAAGGAATTTCTGAATTTTATTTTGGATTGAAGCTAGATCATGAAAGATTTCAATTTTTAGGAAGATTGCTAAAAGAAGGTAGGGTTAGAAAAGCAATGGATGCTATTCTGTTTTGTCGAATGAGAAAGGAGGGAGAAAAGAAAGCAAAGGATTATGTTCTCTTGATTGAACTAAAATCTAATGATAAAGGTGGCATCAAGGAAAAAATAAAAAGCTCAAAAGCATTTTTAGGATTCATAAAGGTGGCATTAAACCAATATTATCAAATAGATTTGACTTCTTTTATCGAATTATCTATTCTTTTTGATCGAAAGGTGACTAAAAGGGGAGGATTGCCCGATAAGATTGCGCTAGGAGATGCGACTTATTTTCATAAGGGGTTTAAAAAGCAAGATAATGAAGTATGGCTAAGAGAATTTCTAAAATGATTTACCCCCATTATAAATAAATCCTTAATTTTGCTTGAATTTATCGTGAACCTACGAATAGTCCATGCTATTAACAAAAGAATCAAAAAGTAACAGTTTAAAATTAATTAAAAAATATGGCTTGCTTATTCTAGGAGTAGGATTAGCAGCATGGTTGATAATACCACTATTTTTTCAATTGACT
>CAYLSF010001758.1:0-1600 GCA_964385675.1 uncultured Saprospiraceae bacterium | reverse complement strand
GTATATTTTTTGATTAAACACATGAATACAAAATTATCTTATGCGTTTGCCCTTATCCATAATAGTAACAGTTAACAAACTATCTGTGATTGTAGTGAAAGAAATATTTTTACTTTTTATCAAAAAATTATTTACATTATCATTTAGGACTAAATTGTAAGGCACAAATCTGAAATAATTTTTATTTTCAACATATATTACATTTTTATCTAAAATTTGTTTGTGTGTTTGACATGATAATATAATTAAACTTATTATTACAAGATATCTTATCATTTTTTTTATAAATTAAAGTATGAATAAGCTATAAGTATTCGTTTATAAATCGTACACTTATAGCCTTATTCAAAACTATGCGAATTTTAAAAAACTTTTAGTCGAACAAACCAACTATTATGTTAGCGCTCTAAATATATTATTATAACCTCTAATTCATTATCAATCTTGATCAGGTGAAAACCAATACCCTCTACCTGTATGTACTGCTGCAGGAAGTCCCTCTTTAGGAACAGTTGGTAAGACGGAAGGATCAGCAGCTTTACCCCCTTTTTTTCTAAGTTCAATTACTTTTTTTGAAATTGTATGGGTGTGATCGATTTCACCGTAATAATGAATACCTGGTAAATCATCAAATTCTCCCCAAATTTCTCGTTGTGCTATTCTTGCACCATGTTTTTTACCAGGTAAATAATACTTACCATTATTGGTTTCATCAGAGGTAAAATACTCTAAATACTCATGAACAACTGTACTAACCATAGACAATAGTGCAGCTTGCTTATCCTCTGGGGTTTTAGCCATTTCTATAGATTTGAATGCTTCTTCATTAAGCATCATTGGACCGCTATAACTTTTTCCTGATCGAGAACCTATATTTTGTCCGTTAGCTCCGAAATCTGCCCCAGCTGTACCCAAAATAATTAATTGAGGTCCTTTACCAAAAGTAAATGCATCTATTATATCCTCTTTAGTTATCTTTCCATTTTCCTCCTCATTAGACTTAATATCTCCATTTTTTAATTGATGAAACCTATCTGTATTACTTATTATGGCATTTATAAAGCGATCACTTTTAGTAAGTTCTAAAATATTTCCTTTTTTATTGATATTTGTTTCAACTAAATATCGATAAGCAGTAGGATATTTTTCTCTTAGAGCTTTTAAATTCTCTGGATCAAATTCAAATTGTCCATCTGGATCAATAAACCGCATTGGGTTATTAAAACCATATCTATAAGGCGTCCAGTTGGGAGCTTTATCTGCCAACGGGTCAACAGCCGACCACCTCGCAATACTAGCATCATACCACCGAGCTCCATAGTCCAACCAATCTAAATTAAAGTCTTCATTTAACTCCTTACCATTATAATTATAAGGAGTTGCTAAACCCTGCACCAATCGACCATAGCCCTCCATTCTAAGTCCAAACGGATAATAATGCTCTTCCTGCAAAATCTCTCCCTCTTCCACTCGACCATCATTATTTACATCCGCAAAAGTAACTCTTGTATTCCCTAGATGGTCTTTAAGCGAGTACTCATACCGATATTCACCTTCTCCTAAATAAGCGACACGACCCTCACTAAAATAAATCGCTTCC
>CAYLSF010001757.1:0-1600 GCA_964385675.1 uncultured Saprospiraceae bacterium | reverse complement strand
CTAAACTTACCTTTTGAAACTCTAATAGATTAAGCAATATCATTAAAACAATTTAAAATCATACGCTTATGAAAACTCAACTTTGCACGTTTGCTTTGTTAGCAACTTTTTTATTAATGGGAACAGCTACAATGGCTCAAAATTGTAAAAGCTCTTGTTCTAAATCTAAATCTAATACAACCTTCAACGTGGATCGCAATAGTAATGCTTCTATTGTAATGTCAATGAATTTTGCGAGAGAACGGACAACTGCTGTACAAAACTATTTAGAACAAGAATTAGGGCGTAACTACACCACACACACAGGCTCACTAAAAAGATGGACAAATTTAAAATCAAAAGCACAGACACCAGGATTAAAAGTCTCCTTGAGCAATGGTCACATTAAAATCCAATATAAAGGAAAAGATAACGATACACTAGAAGAAGTGCAAGCTTTAGTGAGAGAGGTGCAACATTTACTCTGCGAAGATAAGAAGAAGTCAAGTTCTACGACTTCTTCAACCTCTCGGTTATAGTCAATATTTCAAATTTAAGTAAAATTAGTCTCATAAGGGTTGGCGTTTTCATTAGAATGTGTCAACCCTCTTTTATGAAAACTGCCTACTGCCTACTGAAACTGCTTACCTTGAACCAACTTACCAGGAAAAACCTTAATAGGAGAGCCTTCTGCAACCATTACATTGTAGGGGATCTGACCATTTAACACATCCCATTGTTTGCCATACAATTGACCAAATTGAATATTGATTTGAAATCGCTCTTTGAGGGGATATACCTTCCAAATCGGATGTTCTACTTTATATTCCGTGAGTTGTCCTTTTTTATTAATACCAAAACCCCATTCATGTTCTTTAAAAAAGTTTTCCGTAGAATCTTCTTTAGGAAAGTGCGGTTGATTTTCCACGATAATTTTAAATTGATGTGGTGATTTTTTATAAGTCCATTGATGCTCAATCGTTAGGGTATCGTTTTTAGTTTCATAAAAGGATTCCATCGGCGTACTTTCATACGGTTCATTATAAATTCGATTAGCCACTAAGGCAATACAATATTTAGGCACCAATTCTTTAACAAACATCACCCCTCTACGCATATTCCCTGCCTTATCCGTATGCCGCACATAAAAGCGAAGGTTAATTTCAGGAAAATTAATATGAAATGGAATCGGCAGACCTTTCACCCGAGTATTTAAAAAATCAAACGCTACAAAACTCACAAATGCTCTATCATCTTTATACTTATCTAGTGTTAGCCCTTTAGGTAAATAAGGTTCTAATAGATCGGGTTCTACAGCATAAGTTAATAAAATCAAACGTCGCCATTCGGCGGTTAAAAATGGTTTCATCAATTTAAAATTTATAAAAGCAGATATTTTACGAATGCTTAATATAGGTGACTTTATTTGATATATCTTAGTCGAAAGTCGAATACCGGTAGCTACCGGCACGAAAGTCGAAAGTCGCATAAGTTCGTACTTTTTTACGTTAAAAGAAACTTATTTGTTAATCTTTTTAAGAAGCCTAAAGAAATGCTACTTTCTTTTTATCTTGTGCTTGGATTCCAAAATATCTTGAAATCCTATTTAATTGAGCTTTCT
>CAYLSF010001756.1:0-1604 GCA_964385675.1 uncultured Saprospiraceae bacterium | reverse complement strand
ATTTTGAATAATAGCTAATAATATTAAATAGCTATGCAACAAAGTCATTTTGAATTGTGAACAAATGATACTTGTCCATATCCAATTTTAAACAACCTCCATTAATAATAATATCTTTTAGTTCTGTGAATTTGAGTTTCATACATCTATTAATTATGTTTTTTATAAAATAACCAAATATAATCGCCACCTGCATCTAGATTGAGGTCGTCAGTGCAACGTTCATAACCATATATACTACCAGAACTACTATCCTCTCCTGTATCTTTAATTTTTATATCAATTATTCCCTTAAAACCATAGCCGTTATCAGCATCAACCCTTTGTTTCTTCTTAAATAACCATAATTCCGAAGGAAAAGGAATACCTGTTATACCACTATTCAAAGAAATTTTATCCATACTATATCCATCTATTGCATCCTTGTTTTCTTTAATTCTTATATCCGTAATTACTTTTAATTCATCATTGTTTAAAACCTGAGTAAGCGTTTTCGTTTTGTAGTATAACCATAATGTATCGCCACCTGCACCTTTATTTAAATCTTTTTTTATTGGAACATATTCTTCTAAGTTGTTTGGTGAAGGATTTACTGGAGCATCATTTTCTATTTTTGCAATTTGTATATCCGTTATGTAGCTTAGCTCACCAAAAACTATCGATTTGACGTAAAATTCCTGCATATAATCTTGATATGCCTGCTCGAATATCTTAGATTTATCTTCATCGATTAACTTTATTAGCTCATATAAAGGCACTAATCCTCTTACAGCTTCACTATGATTATTCAAAAAGTCAACAATTTCAATATTAGTTCCAATATTACTAGACCATCTATCCCATCCTTCTTTAGAGAGTATGTTTTGCCCTCCATCTTGTGGCCTTCCACCAAGAGTTTTTACTGTAGTTACCGAGACCTTCATCATAGAGTCTATTTTGTTTTTGTATTTATTATATGTTGTTATATCAACACGCCCTATTAATTTTTCATACTCTAGTTTCGTATATAAATCCAATTCAGATACAGATGAAAATTTAGTAGTATCCGTAGCTGAAATATAGCTGCTTCTTGCTCCAATCACTATTCCAGTGGTAATGTGAGTACCATATTTACCATATAACTTTTTAGCCTCATCTATATCAGTAACTTTTGAAAATATATCTAACCAGAATGCTGAAATATATACTTTTTTAAAAAAATCAACTGGCAAACTTAAAGACCAATATCCTAATACATTCAATATATCAGTATAAGCATTATTGGTGTTCTGAATCACTTCTATACTGAATGAAGAAGTCAATTCTCCACTAAATGCTTTATACCTGCCATTTATACCTAATTCAGAACTAAAAGAATTTAGTGTGTTGTAAAATGACGTTCCTGACTTCTCTTGATAAATTGTTTCGGCTTCCTTAACCGAAACAGGCTTCGGACATCTAAAGGTTTTACTATTATCTCTAGGCTTCACTTCCTTATATCCCATTTTTTCCCAATCAAATATAGGGTTATCCATATAAACACTATCTACAGTAGCAAAAGTGTCATTTATATGATAAAGGCATCCCAAATACTCAAGCCCAATAATTTTTTCTAAACATGAATT
>CAYLSF010001755.1:0-1605 GCA_964385675.1 uncultured Saprospiraceae bacterium | reverse complement strand
TAGCTAAAAATTCACTAAATTAAATAAATAATTTCATTTAAAAATATAAATTTTATGAATTTTCATAAAAAATGGTTTTTTAAAAAAACGTAACAATATAGGTAAATTATTGATATTTATATTGTTAATTAAATGCCATGAAATGGCATACCTATTGCCATAGCTATACAGTTACAAAAATAGAGCCAACATCTGAAAACTCGATTTTTGCAAACTATCATCTATTAATTTATTTGGAGAAGGTAAGAGTATGAAGATAATTAAATCACCTATATTAATTTTTACAGCGTTGGTTTTATTCACAACTGGCGTTGCAAGCCACGAGCTTGGATCAAATTTGAAACCGATAGCATTAGGCGCGGATCAAACAATCATCGATTTTTCTAAAATTGTGTGGTCGCCGCTTGAAGTAGATGGATTAGATAAAGGCGCAGAAATAGCAGTCATCCGTGGTGATCTAGGTAAAGACGGAAGTGAAGTACTTATAAAAACACCTGCGGGATATCATGTTGCTATGCATACACATACAAGCGATGAAACTTATATATGGATAAAGGGCGCATATACATTGATTGGTGAGAATGGCGATAAGCATAAAGTAAAAAGTGGAATGGGCTACATAAGTTTTCCAGGAAATGCACCCAAACACGCGTTGACTTGCGATGCGAAAGACTATTGCTTGTTATATGTAAAATGGTCTCGTCCATTCGACATCATTTACTAAAAAACGGATTGAGGAATTATACGAATGAATAAGTTAAAAAAATTAGTTCTCTTGGTTGCATTCACTTCGATGTTTTCGATTCAACCAGTTAGTGCAGAACAAACATTGTATAGCAGACTAGGTGGATATGATGCATTAGCAGCAGTAGTTGATGATTTGATGGGGCGTCTGGCAGCTGATCATCAAGTAGGACGAGTGCTTAAATATATTCCCGAGTCCCGGTTTTTATATGTTAGACAAATGATGGTCGATTTCCTATGTGCTGCAACAGAAGGTCCATGTAAGTATATTGGTAAATCAATGATTGAAGCGCACAAAGGAATGGGGTTGACACAAAGCGACTGGAATTTGACCGTTGCTCATTTAAAAGTGACATTGAATAAATTTAATGTTGCTAATAAAGAACAACAGGATGTCATCAATGCAATTTCTGGATTAAAAGAATCTATAATAGACATTTAGTCAGCATGAAATAAATTAGATGTGATCCATTAAAGTTAGATTTAGGAAAGGGAATTCCGCATCCTTTATATACAATATAATATAGGAATTTTATGATACCCTTTATTTAGAGATATGGCTGGGGGTAGAGGATTCGAACCTCTACTGACGGAGTCAGAGTCCGTAGTCCTACCATTAGACGAACCCCCAATATAGTTTTAAAGTCTTATGAATCCTCTACCGGTAGAGGACTGGCTCGTTACATCCATGTAACTCGCACTTTGTGTATCGCTTTCGCGATATCCAAATCGGCAATCCATACCGATTTGTCGAACCATCATTATTACGGGGCAGAGTCCGTAGTCCTATCATTAGACGAACCCCCATTTAGCTTCTAGTTTCTCATGGCTGAATAAATCTATACAAATCCTCAGATAGCT
>CAYLSF010001754.1:0-1605 GCA_964385675.1 uncultured Saprospiraceae bacterium | reverse complement strand
ACGGTTAATAATCTAACTATTGGCAATAGCATTAATGGATTAAGTTTTACAGGGACTTGTTACGAATTATCTTCTCCTTATTTTATACAAATCTGTACCGTTCCAGTAGAAGATTGTACTAATGGTATTGACGATGATTTTGATGGACTTATTGATTGTGATGATCCAGATTGTAAACCTGCACAGCCGGGGCCGATTACGAGAGGGTAGGTCGTATGTGATAGGTAATAAGTGATAGGTAATAAGTGATAGGTATTTTTTCTTTAAACTTATTATTTGCTTTATAGATAAATAGAGTCAAACTAAATTTAAAAGTAAAGCTGTATTACAGCCCTCGAATTAACCACTAGGACGATTAACAGTAACAGTATTTGTTAATTATAGTTATACAGGAGGGCTGTTTTTAGATATGTATTAATATTAGATATTGCTATCTCATTTCTATGATAAAACCATTTGTAGCTAATAATATAATGATAGGGGCATTAGGTAAGGTGCTCCTATTTTTTAACATTGAATTATGAATTATACAGAATTATAGGACTGAATATTTTATAAGTTTGATATGGTTATGTAGGTAGGGGTATTGCCTCTCTTTTTCTATGTTATTGATTCTATAGTTTTAGGCAAGGTCAAGATAAATTGACTCCCCTCCCCTATTGTGCTATTTACTTCTGTTGAACCGTCTAGTTTATCCATTGCTAATTTCACAATCGCCAATCCAATACCAGATCCCTCATATTCCCCTCTGTTGTGCAATCTTTTAAAAGTTTCAAATATTTTTTCATGGTATTCTTTTTCGATGCCAATACTATTATCAGATATAGTAATTTGATGATGATTATTCACCTCTTCATAGGTTATATCTATCGTAGGTTTTCCCGATTTATTATACTTTAAGCCATTCTCTATCAAATTTTTAAAGATAGTATATAATAAAGATGCACTAGAGTGAATCGTGGGTAAGTTATTATAGTTTATATGCCCACTTTGCTCCTTTATCATTTCACTAAAATTATGTTCTATACCAACTAATAATTGATTCAAATCAACTACTTCTTGTTTTACTGTTTCCTCCTTAGACAATGAGGTATATTTTGCAAAATCTTCAACCAATGTGTAAAGTTGAGTTGTACTACTTTTAATCGTTTGAAAATATTCACTTAAGCTACTTTTTAAGTCCGCAGGCAATTTTCTATTAATCAACCCGACATAACTACTAATATTTCGAATCGGTTCTTTGATGTCGTGAGAAGCAATATAATTGAAGGTTCGCAATTCATAGTTTGCTTGTTGAAGGGTTTTATTCATTTTATCCAAATCATGATTGACTTGTTGCAGTTGAGTTGTTCGTTGGTTAACGGTTTCTTCTAATATTGAATTATAATGCTTTTTTTGTTTGTTGGAATGATAGTAGGTAAAGCCCCATCCTATTGCTAGCAATAAAGCTACTGCTAAACCAATTGCCATATAATTTCTAGTTCTAATCGTTCTTTTGGCAACTTCTTGATTCGCTTTTAATAGTTGATTTTCTGTTTCTTTTTGGGTTACCTCATATTGGATTTTTAGATTATTAAGTTGTTTTGTTTTATCAATATTATAAAT
>CAYLSF010001753.1:0-1606 GCA_964385675.1 uncultured Saprospiraceae bacterium | reverse complement strand
ATCATATTCTATTAAAAATCACTTTGGGTAAAGTAATTTGTTTTTCCGTCTGTGTTTCTTCATGAAACCACGGAATTTGCTCTTTTTGAGCAGGCTCAATTTGATGTTGCTCTGTTTTGGAAGCGATAGAAAAGTAAGTGATAACTTCTGCCAATCCATTTTGAATAGGATAATGCTGAATCACTTGAGAGAAGGTAATAGAAGATTGACTTTGAAGGAGTTGAGCGATGTTATTTTCCAATTCTTGACGGTTCATCTCAAATTGATCAAATAGAATACCCAGATTCGCATTTTCAATCTTTGTGCTTCCGATTTCGGTGGGTTGATTGCGGAAATTAGCCGTTTGCGGTGGATTACCCAGAGGTCTATCAAACGACATATTAATTTCAGGCAGACCATCAATAGTGATAAAACTACGTTGACCCGAGAATTTTCCAATTTTCTCTAAGGCAAGATGTTTAATATCTGTGATGATTTCTGTTGCTCTTCGTCGCTCTGTAAAATTGCCTTCTGCTAATATCCGACTTAGCTTATCCGCTAATAAGTGATTGGAGTTAATAACTTTTTGCCCTGCATTATGGAGGTAAATTTTTATTTTTCGGAGAAAATTATCAGCTTGTTCAATATTGCGTTCTTTCAATAATTGATAGGTGTAGTGAATCATATCCATCAACTCATCTTGCTTATTATCCGCAATTAAAAATTGCCAAAACGCATAAAAACTTCGACCTTGATCACTACTTTTCAGTTCTTCGGTAGCATCTAAGGTATAACTTAATATTTGTCCTCGATGCACATTCTGCATCGTTTGTTGCCGATAAATACTTTGGCTAATACTTTTAAAATTCTGCTCGACTTCTTTAAAATCTGAAATTAATTCTCTTGCCGTTTTATTGACATTATAGAATCTTTCCTTAATTTGAGTATCCGAATAAGTGCTAACTGTACCCGCCTTTTTTATCGTATTGATCTCCTTAGTAATTGCCTTTCGCTTTCGCTCTAGTTCTTTGATTTTTCGCTTTGGATCTGCTGAAGTATTGTCAATCAAATCTCGAAGCTGTCTATAAATATCTAAGAATCGACTTTCTGTTCCTACAAAGGCTCGTTTTCGTAAGGAACTTATCCATTGAAAGGCTTTTTCGGTGTGAGCCGTTAGTTCGACTAGCGGCTCACCTTGTTCATCAGGATAGCGCGTCAAATATCTATTTTCTTCGCTACACCAATCTTCTATTAGTTTTCGAGCGGTTTTTAAGGTGTCCTTACCTTCACTCAATAGTATTTGTTGGTCGTCTAATGTTTCTAAATACTCTGCTAATTTATTAGTCAATTCATAAGCTGATACCACAATTAAATTCTTAGCCTTAAACTCTTGAAATAAAAATGAAATAATCAATGGAGCTGTTTTGGCTCTAAGTAATTTCACAGAGGGCGAAAAAGCGATTAAATGTTGTATCTCGTTATGTTGCATTTAACTTTGGTTACTCTGTTATTCGTTGTTGGTTACTCGATTAATAATAATTTCTTTTTGGGCTTTCAAAATCTTTATTATTTCTAACAAATCATCCCAATCAGTAGCGTCATAAGCTTTTGAAATACAATAATTATT
>CAYLSF010001752.1:0-1609 GCA_964385675.1 uncultured Saprospiraceae bacterium | reverse complement strand
AGTTAAAATAATATGTAAACTATGTGTTAAAACTTAATTATGTAGATAATACATCTTGTCCTGATGATAGACTTACTTCTTCTCTTCTTGTAGAATTTTTATACTCATCGTAAAAGCCGTTGGAAATTCCTTTGAAGATTTTTCAATAGCTTGAAATAATCGAAATTCCGTCAAAATAGGGTTCAACTTATCTTTTCGTTTCCGAATAATCGTTGGATGATTAATTTGAAATACTTCTAGCAACATTCGATTAATCTCTTCTTTTTGAGTGTCTGTTGTGCTTTTATCCAATGGATTTGCAATAAAAATATGTTCCTTTATATCATAAGCCAACAATTTAAAGGGATCATAATTAGGATGATCGGGTTTTAGCAAATAAGAAATCGGTTTATCTGATTTTAGGCGATTGACTTGACTATCAATCACCAGAAAATTATCCCATAACCACGCCTGTTTTATTTTTTTAGTAGGGTCAAAATGTTCTAATTCTCCAAAAGCTATTTTCTTACCTTTATAGCGTCCATTCTGCCAGTACTTTTCATCATAAAAAGATTCATCACATAAAATTTGCTCGGTGTAAGCACATAATCCATCTTGAATATACAATAAACTCATTACGACATCCACATAATATTTATGGTTACTTGTGTATTCGGGATGCTCTGAATTTGAGGTCTCTAATGTCTCTTCCCACTTTTTATATTCGGTAGAACGATTAGTTGATTTATCAATTTTACGCATTTTAGAGGTCTATTTTCCAATCCATTAATTGAGCTAATTTTTGGTATTGTTGCCATAAGGCTTTTTTCTCACCATTACCATTTTTAAGGGCTTTTATTCGTTTTTCAAGCGTAGCCAATTCCATTAATTTAGGAATACGATGCTCAGAATTTCCATCACCTTCTACATCAAATAGTTTTTCTAATATCGAATCCCAACGCAAATATCTAGGGTCTGTCGTATAATTATCTACATGATTTTCACCTTCATAGTATAATTGTCGTTGTACATTTCCATTTTTATCAAATTCCAATTCTACAATTTCCCACGGCTCAAAACAAGACGCAATAATAGGTGAATGTGTCGCAAAGAAAAATTGAGCATCGGGGGCTAACGTTTTGGTATAATATGGAATAATCATTCGCTGCAAATCGGGATATAATGATCGCTCAGGTTCATCAAATAACACAACCGTATGTTTCGTATTTAATTTATACAATGGAATTGCTGTATCTGTAATTTGTTTTGTTCCTGTACTCCAGCCATTTCTAGGCACAGGTTGACCATTGAGGGACTTAATTTGAATATAATTGAGTTCTTCTACGCTTTTAAAATTAGGTTCTGTGTCTATTTCTAATTGAAATTTATTTAATACTGGATTTAAAACTTTAGCAAGTTCCTTTAATGGATTCTCGTGGTCTTTTTGCCATTCTTGAATTTTTTTAAGCAGTTCTTCTTGATTATTACTTTCTAATAATTCATTGGCAAAATTTACTCGCTGAACTCGATATCTTCCAATTTCCTTTAGTATAATTTTCCAAACTTCTAAGGCATTATCATTTTCAAAATCGAAAAAGAGTGGTGCCCAACTCCAATCAGTTGCCTCTAC
>CAYLSF010001751.1:0-1612 GCA_964385675.1 uncultured Saprospiraceae bacterium | reverse complement strand
CATGAGAATTTATTCTTTTTTAACAGCTATTGGCATTTTATTATTTGTGAGTTGTACAACTCAATCCAATAATGATGCTACTACTACGACATCTCCTTTTCCCAAAGTAGCCCCTGAAGATGCTGGACTACATGCAAATAATTTTGATACCATCAATAACATCTTGCAAGGTTATGTAGATAGTAATGCCCTAGCAGGTTGTGTGGCAATGGTGCTAAAAGATGGAAAGCTCGTTTATTCAGAATCATTTGGTCATAAAGATGCAGCAGATACTGAGCTTATCCCAAAAAACACCATTTTTAGATTAGGCTCTATGACTAAACCGCTTGCAAGTCTTGCTATTTTAATGTTAGAAGATGAAGGTCTTTTAAGTACCGATGATTTTGCATATCAGTATATTCCTTCTTTTAAAGATGTTAAAGTTATTGATACCTCAAATTATGCCATAACTCCATACAATACAGCAAATTGTCCCGTAAAAAATGCTACACAGGAAATCAAAATTAGTCATTTGCTTACACATACCTCGGGTATCTCGCTTCCACTTTACGATGCTATTGCTAAAGTGCTCTACGGGCCTAATATTCCAAGTGGCCCGACCAAAGCCAACCTTACTTTATGTCCAACAATGGATACCTTAGCCCAAAAACCCTTACTAGTCAATCCTGGTGAGAAATTTCTTTATGGACTAAGTACAGAAGTGCTAGGCTGTATTGTAGAACGGATTTCGGGTATGCCTTTAGATCAGTTTTTCAAAACTAGAATTTTTGATCCATTGGGTATGACAGATACTTATTTCTTCTTACCTGACGATAAAGCTGCACGCCTTGCTACGCAATATGATAATAGTAGTAATTATATCATTCAAGATACATCAAGTGGTATAAATGGTATTGATTTTCCAGTAGCTGGTGCTAAAACCTATTTTTCAGCCGCAGGAGGATTGTGTAGTACAGCCCCTGATTATATTCTATTTCTTCAAATGGTGCTTAATGATGGCGTTGCATCCAATGGAACTCGTATAATCCGTAAAAAGATCATCCAAAAAATGAAGACCAATCAAGTTGGAGATTTAAACGTCAGAGGAAACGATTACCTCGGCTTTACTTTCGGATTCGGTATAGATAAATACAGAAACACAGAAGATGGCTATCTACGACTCAAAAATCGACTAGGCTGGGGCGGTTACTTCGGTACACGGTCTTGGATCAACCTTGATCAGAGTATGGTAACGGTGTTTATGTGTCAGCTTTATCCAAGTAATAAGCGAACGGAAATTTTTGGCAGGTTTGAAGGTTTAGTGAATACTTCTGTTGAGTAGATATACACCCTGAGCATTTATTCTTTAAATACCAATTCATTTATCAAGTAAGCGTATAACACTTATCAGTGTACTATCCGTCATTACGGATAAAAGAAAGTCAATTTAGTAAAATACTACGTAGTTTTTTAAAGCTATTACCTAGAGGGCACTCTAGTGATGGTAATGGCAGCATATTATTCAAATTTTAATAGGCGGAATCCGAAAAGCCTGATTTTAAATAGAGTAGGAATATTATAAAATTATTTTCATAATGAAAAATCAAGTAGAGGATCAAAAAAAAATTGACAA
>CAYLSF010001750.1:0-1612 GCA_964385675.1 uncultured Saprospiraceae bacterium | reverse complement strand
CTTCACTCTCTCCTTTGAAAAATCACTTCAATGTATCCAAAGTATATTCATAGTTATCTAAATTAAAACTAAACGTATAAGTCCCTGCATTCGGAATATACGCTTTAATGTTTTGGGTATCATTGCCTTCGTTCAATTCACCTTTACCTTTTATCGGAAAACCTGTATCTGCTTGATCTGTTTCTCCTATATTGATGTCCCAACTTTTATTGGCTGTAAATTTAAATTCAATCACCTTTGGAGCATCAAAATCAACGTTCAGTTGATAAATATTATCATCCAACTTTTCCATTTCATTAGCAGATGGATTCCATTCATTAAAATTCCCAGGTATATTGATTGAAGCAATTTGAGTTTCTTCCTCTTGAGGTTGCTCTGGAACAGGGCTATTTTCCACATATAATCCAAAGATCAATAAGTCCACGACTAAGAAAGGCCCTACCCACCATAAATTGGTTTTACTTCGCAACACGTAATCTAAAGAATATTGACCTGCCCCTACACAAGCATACAAAAAGAAAATCCAAAAGAAGTGTTGAGCCAAGTGCATTTGAAATAATGGTATAACATCTTGAAATCCAAAACTTGCCACCCCCATGATAAACGCCAACATAAATCCAGAAAAGCGAGATAATAAGCCAAATATCAATAAAAAGCCAAAAGCAAATTCTCCCCAAGAAGCAACCCAAGCAAAAAATTCAGGAAAAGGAAATCCTATTTTAATGACTTGTTCCGTCATCCATTCGGGTAAGGGTAATTTATCAATTCCTGCTGACATTATAGTATATCCAGCATAGATTCGGAGTAATAAAAGCGGAAGGTTTACGAACCATCCATCAAAGTTAACACCGCCATACAATAAAGTATGAAGTCGGTTGGATTGAGTTTTAGTTGTCATGTTGTAGTGTTTTTTAATGTGATTAAAATTAAGGGATAAACAGCTAAAAAATCTTTATAGTTGATGATTTTGAGGAATAAGTAGCTTAAATTCTTGTTTTTGGACAAAGAAGAATAAACTATAATTTTATTGAAATAACCTCCTTGGTCTCTTTCTTAGGTGCTTTTAAATATTGAACTTCTCCTGTTTCTGTATCAACGACTTCTTTAAATTGTCCCCTTATATTTTTCAAAACTTCCTCTTGTTGTTTTTTGAGTTTAGACAACCGTTTAATTTCTTGATCTAAATTCATCCATGTTTGATCAATCGAAAAGTCATATTGATACCTTTTTTGAATAGCTACATTGGCTTCTCCATATCTAAAATTAGTTTTATCGGTCGTTTTTGCCAATTCTAATGCCGCGCCTTTTACGGTATTAATCATTGTTTTTAAATACAATTCGTATCTTTTAAATTCAATATAAGTCCGTAATAGATCATAATTTGGGTTACTCAAAATCTGTGTAGCATGATTTTGTGCTAATTCAACTAAAGCTTTTTTTGATAAAGAACTATCTAATTTTCCGATTGGTTGTACGATTTTAGACATGAGTTTCGGTTTTGGGTGACAAGATAAATTCTAAAATAAGCATAAATCACATCTTTTTACAATTCTAAAACAATGGCAATCGCATAAAAATCTAGCTAGTTAATACCTTGATTAAGTATTTCTTA
>CAYLSF010001749.1:0-1613 GCA_964385675.1 uncultured Saprospiraceae bacterium | reverse complement strand
ATTACATCCCACAATTCAATTTATTCTTCTCAACAACTCTCTATGCCATTTCAAAATTTAAAATTAAAATATTGTTTATAAAGGTTTTATAAATATTTATTTTATTAAAATAATTTTAATGCTTATATAATTTTCAACGATAGAAATTTTAAAATCATTATTTAAATAATCATCTTTATTATACACTAGACTCGTAATTCGGGTTAAATAGCGAGTAATCTACTGGGAAATGAATACACAATCTAAAATAAGAATACTACTAACGGGTGCTTCGGGTACTATCGGGCAGCAAATTTTACCTCGATTATGGTCTAGGCGAAATGAACTCTTCGTTACTATTTTTGATGTAGAAACGAAGCACTCAAAGTCAATATTTAAACGATATGAGTCTGATATGACAGTCGTTTATGGCGATATTAGAGATAAAGCAAGTGTGCAAAAAGTGGGGTTAAACCAAGATGTAGTCATACACTTAGCGGCAATAATTCCACCTTTAGCAGATGAAAAACCTAAATTAACTTACCAAGTCAATGTAGAAGGTACTAAGAATTTAATTGAAGCTCTAGAGTCAAGTGATACCAAACCATTTTTAATTTATGCCTCTTCAGTCTCAGTATATGGGGATCGGGTCAAAACTCCAAATATCAAAGTTGGGGATATAATTCAACCGAGTGCTAAAGATGAATATGGCGTTACAAAAGTTAAAGCAGAACAACTTATTCAAAATTCAACTCTAAATTGGACGATTTTCCGACTATCTGCTATTATGGGCGTTAATAATCATAAAATATCAAAATTGATGTTTCACATGCCTTTAACAACTGCTCTCGAAATCACTACTCCCGCTGATGCAGCACGAGCATTTGTACACGCTATTTTTAAACAAAACCAATTGTCTAAAAAGATTTTCAATCTAGGAGGAGGAGAATCCTGTAGAACAACATATAAGTTTTTTTTAGCGGAGTCTTTTAAGCGTTTTGGATTAGGAACACCCAATTTTCCAACAAAAGCCTTTGCAGAGAAAAATTTCCATTGTGGTTATTATGCAGATGGAAATAAATTGGAAGCTATTTTAAAATTTAGAAAAGATTCGATGTTGAGTTATTTTCAAAAAGTAGAAGAAAATGTATCTCCCTTAAAAAAGCGATTAGCATCTTGGTTTCATCCAATAATTAAATGGTATTTATTACAATTATCTGAGCCATACCGAGCGTTTAAGCGTAAGGATAAAGAAGCAATCAGACATTTCTTTGAAGTATAGTTTATAACCATAATATCCGTAAGGTTAAATGAAATTTACATATTTTAGAAACATTTGTCTATGTGAATAATCAAATTTATAATGACTTGAAACATTTATATAAATATCTATGGCAATATTTGACTACTTTTGAATTAAATTTTAAAGCTATTTATCATTACATTAACCTTTAATCAGATTATAATTATGATAAAGTAAATATTACTAAGATGTTTAATTTATATTGAATAGTTTAAGTGGAGAAACTATTCTTTGTAAAGAGGAATTATTAGTGATTTAAACCAAAGCACTCTAGAAAATTTTTGAATTCATTTACATCAAATTTTTTAGCTTGTATAGCCTAAGTAAGATA
>CAYLSF010001748.1:0-1615 GCA_964385675.1 uncultured Saprospiraceae bacterium | reverse complement strand
GATGATCCTAAAAAGTTAAATAACTATATGGAATTAGTATTTGACCAATTTGGTGTTGATAGTGAATTCCATTCTGAACATAGCTATATATTACGACCTAGTGAGCAGATGCATGAAAATTTTCCTGGATTAAAAGATGAAGGCAATACAGTCACATTCGATCGCAATAAAGCATTAATTCGTGAAGACATGGAGTTTCTTAGTTGGGAGCACCCCATGGTAAATGAAAGTATGGAAATGATTTTTCATAGCGAATTCGGTAATACTGCTATGGCAGTGATTAATCTAGAAAGTTTACCTAAAGGCACTTTATTTGTTGAAACATGGTATTCACTTAATACTATCGCAGAGAAAAAACTTCAACTAGATCGCTTCTTACCTGTACACCCTACTCGTTTCTTATTAGATAGTAATATGAAGAATTATAGTGACATACTAACTTATGAAAAACTATCTAAGCTTTGCAATTCTCTACCGAAAAAAACTGCACTTGCGATTGCTGAGAAAACCAGAGTGATAACACAAAAGATTACAGAAACATCACAAAAACTAGCTGATGAAAAATGTATGAAGATTAAACAGTCTGCAATTGAATTAATGCATGACCAACTTAATCATGAACTTGAGAGATTAATAAGTTTAAAAAAGATTAATCCATCTATTCGCGATGAAGAAGTTAATTACTTAGAAAACATGATAAAAGAATCAAATCAATGTATTGACCGTGCTAAATTTCAATTACAAGCCGTTCGTATTATCGTCAATAACTAGAGTCTTATACAGCAATTTTAAGGTCGTCTATATTATAGTTATCAGCTGGAAGATTAAAAATAAATGTAGACCCTTCTCCCGGAACAGAATTGAGGGTGATTTTTCCTCCATGACGCTCAATAATTTTTTTACATATTGATAAACCTATTCCAGTTCCAGAGTATTCTGCTCGAGAATGTAGTCGTTTAAAAATGACAAATATTTTGTCTTTGTATTTATCCTTAATGCCAATACCATTATCTTGCACAGAGAATGTTATTTTATCACCAGCGTAATCTGCTGAAATCTCTACATGCGGCGCACCATTCTCACAATATTTAATTCCATTATTGATTAAATTTGAGAATACCATTCTGATTTGTGAAGGCACACCAATAATAGTTGGCATTTCTTTGTAGCTAATTTGTGCATTTGATTCATTAATTTGTATGCTTAGATCTTGGACTACATCATCTAGTAATATATTAATATCAATACTTTGCATATCTTCTACACTAGACTCCACTCTAGAATATTCCAGCAAACCCTCAATTAGCTCCTTCATTCTTATGCAACCATCTACTGCATAATTAATGTATATATCAGCTTTATCATCAATTTTTCCTTTATAGCGACTTTCGATTAATTGCACATAACTACCAACCATTCTTAATGGTTCTTGTAAATCATGTGAAGCTATATATGCAAACTGACTTAAATCTTCATTAGATTGTTTTAGTTTTAGTGATTGTTTTGCTAATTTCTTATATAAGTAGTTTCTTTTTAATGAATGCTCTTTTAAAGACTTTAAAGCAATGGCTATATCTCTTAATTCACCTTCACCACTAGTATCGACATCAAATTT
>CAYLSF010001747.1:0-1618 GCA_964385675.1 uncultured Saprospiraceae bacterium | reverse complement strand
AATTTATTTCGTCAATACCTATCAACAAAATATTCCTAACGCTGACGATCGTTTCATTGCTGTTTACTTATCTCTACAAAATGCTAATTGTCATACTCAGGAGAAATTATTTTATCGTTTGGTCGATTTAATCAATATCAAACTCTCAAAAATTAATTACTCAGCTACAGATAAACTAAAAAAACTTTTACGTAGTCATGAATGGAATGCCGAAAAATTTAATGACCTTTTGACGGAGTTTAAAAATCAAAAGATTATACCTGTCTTGTGTATTGATGATTTTGAAGAATTGTTAGAGCGTACCACCGAATTTCCTAACAGTTTTTACGATAACCTTCGTTTTCTCGCGAGTAATGGCTATCTAATGATTATTATGGCTTCCCGTGAAGATTTAAAAATATATAGTCAACGCAAACAAATTACTTCTGACTTTTTTAATATTTTTCAGACTATTGATTTAAACAAAGGCTTTAATGAATCTGAAGCTAGACAAGTAATTGCTTTAAGTAATTCTCAAGGTATTAGTTTAAGTACTAACTTACAAAAAACAGCTTTAATTTGGGAATCAGAAAATCCTTGCTTATTACAATTAGCAGGACAAAAACTATGGTATGCCCAAGTTAATAGTAAATCCATAGAGTGGGCAAAAGAAGAATTTGATCAACAAGCAAACCGTTTATATGATTCTCCTCAATCTCCTTTAATATCTACTCCCTATAAAATTATTGATAAACTGGGAAACTCAGTTTATTGGTTAGTTAAAAATGGAGAAAAACATTGGAAATTTTGGTTAGGATTTTTATTTCTAGTTACCTTCTTCGTCATTTTGATTGCTGTTTTTTCAGGACATATTACATGGACTCAAATATTTAAGTTTTTTAGGAAATAGCTATGAAGACTAAATTTTCACCATATTTACCAAAAGGTTTTCAACTTATTTATTGGGTTTTTTGTAAACCCATTAGTTTAAAAAGAATAGATGAGTATTTTGATAAACAAAGTGCTTTAACTCGTCTGAAATATATGAGTAAGTTCCTATTTTCTGGTTTGTTGCCAATGCTAACTGTTGGCTTGATAATTACTATTATATATGGTTACTTATACAAGAGTATTTCATCACATACATTTGACTTTATTTTTGCTGTATTGGGCGTGGTATTCGGCGTGGTAGGAGGTCTGGAATTCGGCGTGGTATTCGGCGTGGCATTTGGTGTGGTATATGGCGTAGTATATGGCGTGGCATTTGGTGTGGTATTCAGTGTGACATTCGGCGTGGTATTCGGCATGGTAGGAGGTCTGGAATTCGGTGTGGCATTCGGCGTAGCATATGGCGTGACTTTAGGTGTGGTAGGAGGTGTGGTATATGGCGTTACTGTAGAGATGGATGTGGTTGTGGTAGGAGGGGTGACTGTCGGCTTACTAGGAGGCGTGGCATATGGTGTAGATGTAGGAATGTCAGGAGGTGTGGCATCTATTTTATCTGTAATGAGATTTCATCTTTGGTTACCACAATTGTTGTGGGTATCTTGGCTTTATCTACAACAAAGATTTTTTGAGCGTTTACCTTCACTTACTTCATTACCTTTCTATATGGATGAATTAATTATTTTACCGTTGC
>CAYLSF010001746.1:0-1619 GCA_964385675.1 uncultured Saprospiraceae bacterium | reverse complement strand
GGATAAGCGCTGAAAGCATCTAAGCGCGAAGCCAACTCCAAGATGAGTATTCCATCTCTTCGGAGAGAAGGGTCGTGGAAGATGACCACGTTGATAGGTTGCAGGTGGAAGTGCAGTGATGTATGGAGCCGAGCAATACTAATTACCCAATAGCTTCCATAATTTTTTTTACACATCAGATATTATGCGGGTGTGTAAATAGTAATTTCCATAGTGAGTTTTACTCTATGATTTTTGATTCTTTCGCATAAACATATACTTATAGTTGTTTTCAATACTTTACTAAATCCTACAGAAGAAATCTAGTATGTTCAAGATATTAGTGTAATGGACTCTGATAAAGAACAAAGAGTTAAGTTACCAAAGAGCTGTTGGTGGTTATAGCGAGGGGGGTACACCTCTTCCCTTTCCGAACAGAGAAGTTAAGCCCTTTTGCGCTGATGGTACTGCCGCTAGGTGGGAGAGTAGGTCGCTGCCAACTTAATATTTTAAAGATAGAGCTTCTTATCATGCGATAAGGGGCTTTTCTTTTTTTAGTAAATTCAAAAACTATTGATGGTAAAATATTTTCCTTATTCAAATAAACTCAATACTTCTTGTAGCTGATGACTACTATTCATCATATAATACTCGTGTGGATAGCAAACTCCTGTTGTATTAAATTCTTTTTGCATGGATAATTGGTTTGTAAAAATATACGATTTTGAGGATAAGATATTTATAATAAAAAGGCTGTCAGAATTATACTTTCTGACAGCCTTCTATGGTTTTATTAATTTTAAATGATGCTTAATCATCTTCAACAATCGTTATTTTCCAGTGTGATTTATCATCATTTTTACTGTCACAACAGAGGTAGTGCTTATCGCTTTCGTATAAAGATGAATTTGGCCAATTTACGTTTTTAAAAGTCACGACATCTCCATTAACAATATGACTACCTTTTGTATTATTTGGAGTATCTGTAACTTTATAAATTTTCCAAAGTTGTTTTTCGTTAGAAGATTTTTCATCGTAATACCCGTATCCTTTTACTGAAGAATACAATTGATTATAATTTTCCTCTCCATCCAAACCATTGACACATTCAATTCTTACTTCAATATCATTTTTTAAAAATTGTCCATCTTTTTCACTGTCTTTTATGGTAATCTTATGATATCCTATCGTGTCTCCTGTATTTCCTAAAGGCCATCCCTTTGATTTTATAGGATCTTGTATATTATTTTTAGTTTTAGTATTAGTAAAGTAAATTTTTGTTCCGCTTTGTATCACAGTTAGTTTTTCAGCATTTGGAATACCTTCTGAATCAATGTTAACTACACCTGAGTGAACATTACAAGGTCTATTGATTGTCGTAGCTATATCCCCTATTCTAACTGATAACCAATATGCTTCATATTGTAAGTCAAATGTAGTCATTTGACCACCTCTTACTACATTTTCTCCTTCCTCAATAAATGGACTCCAATCTAACGTTATATCACTATTACTTGAATTGCTTGATGTCGAAGAAGCGTTTCCATTAAACCCTGCGTTTTTACTTATTTTTACTCCAATTTCTCCTTCTTCTGATGATGAACTTGATGAGTCTTGACTATACTCTTTAATTACAACTT
>CAYLSF010001745.1:0-1619 GCA_964385675.1 uncultured Saprospiraceae bacterium | reverse complement strand
AAGCTCAAACACAAACCCTTGGATTATTTAAAAATGATTCGACATCATTTAATGGTTATACATTAATGCCTTCTTTCGTATATCCTACTACTTACCTAATTGATAATTGTGGACTTGAAATTAATTCTTGGCAAGGAAGTAATAGTACAGGAGTAGCTTATTTATTAGAAAACGGAAACTTACTAAGAACAGAAAGAACACCGAGTAATGTATTCGCTGCAGGAGGGATATCTGGAAAAGTGGAGTTGAGAGATTGGGATAATAATTTATTATGGCAAAGTATTTTTGCTAATGATACCATGCACCAACACCATGATGTAGAATATTTACCCAATGGTAATATTTTAGTTTTGGCGTGGGATAGGATGACCTTCCAAGAAGCAATTGATGCAGGGCGAGATTCTTCTAAATTATCAGACTTTGAAGTCTGGGCAGAACAAGTAATAGAAATAGAACCAATAGGTTCAGATAGTTTTAACGTCGTTTGGGTTTGGAAATTACAAGATCATTTGGTTCAAGATTATGATTCTACACAAGCGAATTTTGGTATAATTAGTCAACATCCCGATCGAATTAATTTTAATTATATTGGTAATTTTGGTGGGCAAGGTATAGCGGATTGGGTACATGCCAACGCTATAGATTACAACCCAACTTTAGACCAAATTATGCTTAGCAGTCGTAATTTTGGAGAACTTTGGATTATTGATCACAGCACAACCACGGCAGAAGCTGCAACTAGTAGTGGTGGTAACTCAGGCAAAGGAGGAGATATTTTATATCGTTGGGGTAATCCAACTACTTATGGTTCAGATTCTACTGCCAAACAGGTCTTTTTTGCACAACATGACGCTCATTGGGTATTAACTGGACCTTATAATGATAAAATAATGGTATTTAATAATGGTATAGGAAGACCGACGCCAAACACTTATTCTTCTGTTGATATTGTAGAACCTGTGATAGATAGTCAAGGCGATTACGTACTATCTGCTTCAGGTATATTTTTACCAGATACACTTCTAACAGAAATTATTACTACTCCCACTTTTGTTGCTCCATTTGTATCTGGAGCTCAAGAATTACCAAATGGAAATGTTCTAATTTGCAATGGTCCTCAGGGGGAGTTACTTGAAGTAGCTCCAAACGATAGCACTGTATGGCGATATGTTTCTCCTGTGCTCGGGAGTGGGCCTACAACTCAGGGTAATCCCCCTATTGGAAATACCGTTTTTAGGGCATATCGCTATCCAGAAAATTATAGTGGTTTGGTTGGCGATTTAACACCTAATGCACCAATAGAAATTAACCCTTTGCCCTCAAATTGTCAAATTTATACGTTTACAGAAGAAACAGTCAATAAAATAGAATTATCAATTTATCCTAATCCCGTTGTCAATCAATTAAATATTGAAAAACAACTATCTGAATCGGCTCAAATCATAGTATATGATATTAATGGAAAATTGATTCATCAAACAGAAATACAAGACTCAGTCCTACAATTATCAACAACACATTGGGCAAAAGGAATGTATTTCATACAGGTTAAACACAATGAACAAATCAGTATTCACAAAGTGATTAAATTATGATAAGTACTCTACTTACTTTTTTAA
>CAYLSF010001744.1:0-1619 GCA_964385675.1 uncultured Saprospiraceae bacterium | reverse complement strand
ACATTTTTCGCCAGAAGGCGAAACAACTTGTCCCGAAATCCTTTCGGGGTTAAATGCTAAACATGAGTCATCCCATAATTAATAAATACCCTTAGGATGATGAAAAAAAAGAACCTTCTGTGTAAATTTGATTATTCTCACACAATCAAAACACAGAAGGTTTTTATGTTTTACAACATTATACAAAATAAAGGAAAATTCAAAGAATATCCTACCTCGTCCTTATTTCTTTTAAGCCAGCTACATGTCTATACCCAATCTCTTCTATGTGAGCTGGAAACTCATTTAGACCACCGTTTTGTCAAGACATTTTTTGATTTATTAGCAGCCATACTCATCAATCGTAATTCAAAGATGACGCTGTTACTCAGTGAGTTAGGGGGCTATATAGCAGGTTTTAGACATGCACCTGCTGGTACAAAACGAATCAGCAATTTATTGCGTTGTGATAAATGGCAACATACCTTGATAGATCAATGGCTGTTTGACCGAATGATAAAGAACTGTAAGGAGATGCTTCTCAAAGGGAATCGCCCATTATTCATTTGGGATGATAGTGTGGTTGAAAAGCACGAGAGCCGTCTGCTACAGGGTTTGTGTAGTGTATTTAGTAGTAAAGGACAACGATTGACTAAAATTCGTCGTGGTTTTTATCAACCTCCCAAAGGGCGAATTTGTGTCCCTGGATTTAAATGGAGGGGAATGATAGTGAGTCATTTAAACGCTATTCCTCAAGTAGGTGCTATGACTTGGTGGACCACTCGTGGCAAATTTAAATCTCCAGAAAATGAAAATTTACTCTATTGCACTTTACGGGATGTATATAAACATCTTGGTCGGATAGGTTTACATATTTTAGACAGAGGATTTGCCACCATCAACACCCTGCAATTATTTGCAGATATGAAGCAGGACTTATTAGTCCGATGGCGAACTGGATTTTATCTGACCCATGAAGAAAAAGGTAGAAAGAAAACACATTTATTAGCAAGGAGTTTTAAAGGAAAAGGGCGTAAAATTATTCAGGATAAAGAACGTAAAATTACTCGTCATATCAGTATCGCATTTACCAAAGTACAGCGCCAAGAGGTTGAAAATCAATCCTATACACTAATCATTATTAGAGATGTCAATGGAAAATTTAAACCCATTTATCTACTAACTTCTTTGGAAATAATGGATATAAAGACAGCTTGGGAAATGTGTTTTTCTTATATGCATCGGTGGGAAATTGAGCAATCCTTTCGTTTTATTAAATCTGAATTGGGCTTGGAATCTGCCAGACTTTGGTTCTTTGAAAATCGGCTTAAATTAATGGCAGTTGCTACTTTAGTTTACGATTTTATCCTCCGTATGCTCAGAGGATTTTGGGATTCTTGCCAAGCAATTTTGACCAGATGGTGCCATCGAACAGGAAGCCGGTATCGACAGGCATCGATACCGGCTTATAGAATTAGAGCAGCTTTTGCTAATGCTTTGTGCTGCTTCGTCTTCGCTAATTCCTCTTGAGTCTTTTTGATGTAAATACGTTTGTGCCTTACTTATGGGATGACTCATGTTTTCTATTCCCAAAAAATAGCGCTTTCACAAATGTTAAAGAATAATATCTTCTTTTACCT
>CAYLSF010001743.1:0-1620 GCA_964385675.1 uncultured Saprospiraceae bacterium | reverse complement strand
AGGGCTGTTTAATTCTAGAATTCTTCACAAAGGATGAGTAATGATTAGGGCGTGTCATCAATTAAGCCAAATAACGATTGCAGCTAAATAAATACCTCCCAGAAAATTTCTTTTTCGTTTGTCATATCTGGTTGCTATTGCCCTATATTGTTTTAACCGAGCAAAAAAGTTCTCTATCAAATGTCTTGCTTCATATAAATATTTGTCATATTCTCGTTGTTTAATTCTATTTTTCTTTGGGGGTATCACAGCTGTTTTACCCTGTTTTTCTAGCTTTTCAATCACTCGTTCATCAGCATCATAACCTTTATCTGCTAATAAAGTATCTGCTTGTAAATTTTCTAATAAAATATCTGAACCATCAAGGTCACACTTTTGTCCTGGTGTCAGATAGAATCCTGTCGGGTTGCCCAAAGCATCTACCCTCGCATGTATTTTCGTACTTAAACCACCTTTACTACGACCAATGGCTTCCTCATCTTTATCCCCCCCTTTACACCAGCACTATGCTGATGGGCACGAACAATCGTTGAATCAATCATGGCGTATTCATTGTCAGCATCACTGTTCAATACAGCAAAAACCCCTTCCCAAACTCCCTTGTGATTCCAACGACAAAAACGAGTATGAACAACTCGAAAATCTCCAAATCTTTCCGGCAAATCTCTCCAAGGAATACCTGCCCGATATCGATACAAAACAGCTTCCACAAATAATCTATTATCTTTAGCTGTCACTCCCACAGTACCCACTCGACCTGGAAGCATGTCTTTAATTCTATCCCATTGATCATCTCTTAAAGCATAACGATGCATCTTCTTAGCACACCCTATTTTCCTAAAAAATTACTTTGAAGACATATTCTACCTATTTTTTAGTTCTAATTGATGACACGCCCTAGAGAATGAAAGACAATTTTTTTGCTCATTCTAATTCTTCTAATGAAACTTCGACTAAATTTCGTTTTTGCTTAACATCTTCAATAGCTTCCATTAAACGATGACGATTAGGTTCTGATTGGCATAAATAATCAGTTTCATCCACTTCAGAAATAATGATTTCTATTTCTTTATCTCCATAAACAGCTTTTATACCGTCCAATATTTTCTGATCCAATTCGTTGGCTTTTAAACGATAGTTTGTTTGCATTTTATTGCTAGTTTCGTAGTTTCCTATTTGTACCTAAAATTATAATTGATTGATTAATTAAGCATGATTAATCTGTCGTGAGATTTTCATAAAGCTATGCCAATAATATTAGACTTGTGACGATCGGAATCAGGTTTATTGATTTAACAGAATGTAGAATTTCCGCCGAGTCATAACTCTTACACAACAAGAATATTTCAAGTTTCAAAAGGAGCAATACCTCCCATCTGTATCAACTTAAGATGAAATTAAAGATGGAGTAAAGCCTCCAGTGCCATCATGAATTGTCATTCATGGCTGATAATAAAATCCGTTTAATAAATTAAACTCATATATTTATCGATTCAAGTTCATGTTAATGAACGAATTCACCTTCGCTTTGAATGAATGAATTCAAGGGTTTTTCAATATAAGTTGACACCAATGATTAACTCATAACTCACCGTTCGCTCATTTTCAAAACATGGTAAT
>CAYLSF010001742.1:1152-1620 GCA_964385675.1 uncultured Saprospiraceae bacterium | reverse complement strand
TATTTGGATTTCGTTTTTTAAATGTATCTTACTTTAAAAATATAGAATATGACTTTCAGAACCAACGGTGCAAAAGGAGCCTTACTAGATGAATATGAAAAAGCGATTCATGAATTAATCGAAGTGATTGAGAGCTTATCAGCAGAACAGCTAATTGAAATTGTAGATACGGAAACAAAAGATCCAGATTGCCGCTCTGTACAAACAATTTTAGCTCATGTCGTGCAATGTGGATACGGTTATGTGGTAGATATTAGAAAATGGAAGGGGGAGGAAATCAAACATCAACCTATCGTTTTGTTATCAACTATTGACGCTTATAAAAAAGCATTAAAAGCAATGTTTGTTTTTAATGAGCAATTATTCGCAGATTATCCAAATTTAAAATTGAACGAAAAAAATCCACAGAAAAAAGTGAAGGTTTGGTGGGGACAATACTTTGATGTGGAGCAACTCATAGAACATGCG
>CAYLSF010001742.1:0-1142 GCA_964385675.1 uncultured Saprospiraceae bacterium | reverse complement strand
TTACGACATAGAAGACAAATTGAACGATTTAAATTAAAAATGAACTGGAAATAATTTAAAATCTCTCATAATGAATAAGCCAAAAGCCGTATTTATGGATCATGATGGTGGTATAGATGATTTGTTATCATTAATGCTACTGCTCACCATGACTGATGTCAAAGTATTAGGGGTTAATGTAACACCTGCTGATTGTTTTTTTGAACCTGCTGTGGAAAGCACGTATAAGATTTTAAGTTTATTTGGTAAAACGGACATACCGATAGGAAGAAGTACAGAACATGGTATCAATGCTTTTCCTAGTGAATGGCGAGCAAGACCCGAAGTTGTGAATGCTTTACCTGCATTGATTAATATTCCTTATACAATCAATCCCTACGCACTTCCTAATGCGGTTGACTTACTGTTAGAAGTATTAATTGCTAGTGAAATTCCTGTGACGATATTGATGACTGGCCCTTGTAGTAATTTGGTAAAAGCCGTACAAAAAGCCCCTAGCATCAGAAAGAAAATAAAAGAAGTTATATGGATGGGCGGTGCATTTAGAACCTCAGGAAATGTTCAGATGTATCAACATGACAGCACCGCAGAATGGAATGTATTTTGGGATCCAGTTAACTCTAAAGCCTTATTTGAATTAGAATTACCGTTGGTTTGTATTCCGTTGGATGTAACTAACAAAGTACCTGTCAACAAAGATTTCTTATCTCAACTCGCTTATCAATCCGCTCGTCTCTTGTCAAATCTAGCAGGACAATTTTGGGCTTTTACTATTGATACCATACCGAGTTATCATTACACTTATTATATGTGGGATACTCTTGCCACAAGTTATGTTGCTTTATCAGAACACTTTACCGTCGAAGAGGTAAGAGCTATTGTAAGTGATAGACCTCCCAATGCAGGGCAAACGCTTTTACAATCGGATGGACATCCGCTAAAGATTGCTACTGATGTGGATAAGGGAGTGTTTTATGAGTTTATGTTGAGGCAGTTTCATACTCTAATCTAGGGCTGTTAAGAGAAATTTTAGAAGTAATATTTTTAATAAACTTTCAGCTTAACTTCTTTAGAAAAATGCTCTTTTGTATCGAAAATCTAAGTTTACTAAACTTTTAAAGTTTAGTAAACTTCACTTTTTC
>CAYLSF010001741.1:0-1622 GCA_964385675.1 uncultured Saprospiraceae bacterium | reverse complement strand
AATTTATCTTTTCTACGATCATATTTATACAAATAACCATCTTCACCAGAACCACCAACATATATTGCTTCCTTAATCCCTTCTTTTACAACTTTAGGACTACTTACAAAAACACTTTCATCATTATAGTAGATTAACTCTAATTCTGTTGACAATTTCGCTAGCCCCTTGGCATAATCTTGTACAATCCATAAGTCTTTTTGCTGATCCTCTAATATGGAAAAGATATATCGACCATTTTTACTGAGATCTATGGTTCTTTCTGATATGCCATTATTCAAATAAAATATTTTATCCTTATCCGCTACCCAAAAACGATTTCCTTTATCATGCGTAATACTTAATATATATGCATTGGGATCTTCAAAAATTGTTTCAGTTTTAAAATTCTCAAAATTAGTATTGACCTTATGAATACTATTATGATCAGCTACGAATATTTGTCCAGTCTTACTTTGAGTAATAGATTGAATATAAAATCGTTTCCCTTCTCTACCTAATCCAATATTACCAAAGAATTGCTCTTGCATCAAAATAATTCCTTCATCTGAACTAACCCACATTCCATCTTTAGTAACATTTAAATCTTTAATCCCCTTAACATTAATAGAAGGTACTTTATGTAAATGTTTATCATTTAACTTAAAGTGATAAAGACCATCGTCCCAAGTGCTGATACAAAAATTATCATGTCCTTTTTTAACAATAGCTGATATATTATTTACGATACCCTGTTTATCTATCTTTAGTTTCTCTCCACTTAGATCAAGGACATACAGTCCAATTTGACTTCCAACTAAAAACTTATTTTTACTAATGATTTGAAAAGCATTGACTTCTTTAAAATCAACCTCTAAGTTGATTAACTCAAACTTATCTTGCTTTTTATTATACTTAAATAAATGCCCTGTATATGATATAACCCAAAGATTTCCAAATTTATCTTCAGCAAATTGAAAAGAACGAATAAAACTTTCAGATTTATATTGCTTATCAAAAGCATATCGTTTTAACTGACCACTATCATAACGCAAGATAGATTCTGGTTCACTTATCCATAATTGACCGTCATTATCCTCAAAAATAGACTTAGGATACCAAACCGTCGAATCCGTTAACGTACGACTTCCCTTTAAGAAAGGTTGAAAACTAACAGTAGAAGGAGTGGACTTAATCTCTGTTATTCCTCCATCACTTACGACTAAAAGTTGATTATCATTTGTACGTAAAAAAGATTTTATGTACGGACTAGGTAATTCGTTCTTATAAGTTTTAAAACGAGTTCCGTCAAATCTTACAACACCTTGATCTGTAGCTATCCAAAGAAAATTATGTTGATCTTGAATTGTCGCTTTAGTGAGTTCGATAGGTAAGCCATTATCCACATGATATTGGATAATGCGACTAGATTGAGCATTAACCTGTTCAGTTAAGACTAATACTAAAAATATGAATAGCTGTATTCTAATAAGATTCATTTAGCGACTAATTCTATGACTCAAATACTTACTAATGAGTGCAAATATGTATTATTAATCAACCTTTTTTTAATTAAAAAAGTTAATTTGTGACAGTGATTAAATTTAATTAAACTTTACTTTTCGTACAAAGAACTAAATAAC
>CAYLSF010001740.1:0-1623 GCA_964385675.1 uncultured Saprospiraceae bacterium | reverse complement strand
ATTATTATATTATGTGTACTGTTAAGTGTACAGACACAAGGTCAAACTACAATGACTTTCGATGCCTTAGGCAGACTAACAAGCATCACTTACACTAATGGAACAGCAGTCAATTATACCTATGATGCAGTCGGCAATCGTATAGGTGAAACTACAACAGGAGCAGTACTTCCCGTAGAATGGCTCTACTTCACGGCTCAACCCGAAACAGAAAATGGTAATAAAAGCCTATTAGAATGGGCAACTGCAAGTGAAGAAAATACAGCATATTTTGAAATCGAGCATAGCACAGATGGCAAGACATTTACCAAAATCGGTACACAAACCGCAGCAGGTACAAGCATCGAAGAACAGACATACAACTTTACGCATCGTGAGCCGATAATCGGTGTGAATTACTACCGCCTAAAGCAGGTAGATTTAGATGATAAATTTGAATATTCTAATATCGAAGTCGTTGAGTTTAAAATGGAACTGCCAAAGTTGTCTATGTCGCTTTTTCCAAATCCGACTACTGGCGTTTTAAATATTGATGTTGCCGAGATTGTGGAAACGCCTACTTTTCAGGTCTTTGATATCAAAGGGCAGTTGATGTCCGCAGTCACGACTTCTAGCAGTGATAATACCTGGACTCTGGATACTCGGACGCTAGCAAATGGTACATACTTTTTACAAATGCGGCAAGGGGAGCAGGTGTTGAATCGGAAGTTTGTGGTCGCGAGGTAATTTTGGGTAAATTCTAAAAAATTCCAAATCACAAATCACAAATTTCAAATTTCAAATTTCAAAGTACAATTATTGGGATTTGGGGTTTGGAATTTGGGGTTTGTCGTTTAAGACCGTTTCTACTTCTGAATATGTCATTCCCGTTTTAATAGCTGGATGATAAAGCGTTTGAATCACTACTTTATCTAGTGTTGAATAGGTAGTAACGCTTGTCCATTGTTGCTGAAAGATGCTATCTTCATAATCTTCTGCATCATTCAGTAAGCCCAAGCCTTGCGTTAGTTCTTCCCTTAATAGGTGCTTTTGAATGGCTACTTTTTTTGCCCGAAATACATCTACATACATTGAGCCTTTATAGATTTCATAGTTGTCATTCCAATATACATACACAAAGCCCCAATTGGAATCCATATAGTTTTTTGCTTTTGATTCTATTGTATTCGCATAATCTTTTCCATGTCCAAAATAGACGATAAAGTTCGCTTCTGCTTTTTTACGGGTTCTTTTGATGTTTAAATTAGGAATCAATTTATTGAGTTCGATAATGATGGCATTCAGTTCTTGTTCTAAAATGTCATTTGCTTCCCCTTCTACATAAATCACGATGTTATTTATCCATTTTGCTATTTTCTTTTCCTCCGATAGAAATTCCGTGCCTAAGGCTATTTTTTTAAAATAGGTTTTTTGTGCGGTGGATAATGGGGGATTGTTTTTGACAGAAGGTGCTGATGAATCGCTACAATCTATAAGAAATAGTAAAAAGAACAAGGCAATAAATAATAGATCTAGTTTTATATTCATAGATTTGATTATTATGTTTAGTTACATTTTTCAATGTAAGACTATTAAATGTGTAATATTATAATTTTAAATCAAAAAGTTATGAAATATCTAAAT
>CAYLSF010001739.1:0-1624 GCA_964385675.1 uncultured Saprospiraceae bacterium | reverse complement strand
ACTTTTCAACTAATACTTTTTTGGTTTGTGCAAAAGTAAGATTTGTCACAAAACATAAACATAAGATTGAAAGGACTTGTAAATGTAATTTCATAGCTGTAAAAGCATTTAATTTTTATAAAAAAATCATTGATAATTCATTTACAAAATTAGGGGTATAAAGTTTGTTAAAACGTAAGGGGTTTTACAAAAAAAGGAATAATTGTCGGCTAAAGAATAGAAGTTTTTACTTTAAGCATTTAAAATAATCAAATGGCTCAAAACAGTCCTTACATTGAAACAACGCTTTACAAGCCGTTGAACCAAATTGACTCACTAATTTTGTGTTGTTCGAGCCACAATGCGTACAGGTTACCATTTTGGATTGTCCAAATAAAGCTAATTTATCCGCAGAGGCTTCCAATGGTGCAGCAATCCCATAATCTTCCAATGCCTTTCTACCTCGTTCATTAATCCAATCTGTAGTCCATGCAGGCGATAAAACTAATTTAACTTTTGTTTCATATCCCGCTCCATCTAATTTTAATTTTATATCCGTAGCAATGGTATCCATAGCAGGACAGCCAGAATAGGTTGGTGTAATTTTAATAAATACCTTCTTATCCTCTACCTCAATATCCCGAACAATCCCCATATCCATAATGGATAATACTGGAATTTCTGGATCGTGTACTTCTGTTAATAGGGTTTCTATTTTATTCAAAATGTTAGTTAAGTTTTTGACTATAAAATTTTAAGCAAAAAGTCACAAATTGCCACAGATTCCACGGATTTATATTCATTTCTTCATGAAAACTTTGTATAATCTGTGGCAGAATATTTACCACTTCATATCAGGATAAGTTCGCTGCATATATTGCAAATCCGCTAAAATATACCCTAAATGCTCCGAATGTATCCCCGTTTTACCACCCGACTTAATCCACTTTTCATTGGGAATCACCAAATCTACAGCATTAAATACTTCTTGCACCTTTTGGTCAAATTGTACTTTCACTTGCCCTAAATCCGCACCAATTCCAAAATCTAACATTTCTAATTCAATATCAGAAGCCTTAAACAATTCACCAGCATAAGACCAAAGGTAGTTGACCGCAGCTTGCGTTTTTTGACGACTTACCTCCGTTCCTCCGCCTAATCTTTTCATCCATTCTGAAGAAAATCGTAAATGATACCGTACTTCTTTAATAGACTTAGCTGCAATTGCAGCTATCTGACTATCATTGCTATGCTGTAATTGCTCTAATAATGGCAAATGATACGCATCAAAAAAGAATTGACGAGTAATAATATAAGCAAAATCTGTATTCGGTTGCTCAACGAGTAACACGTTTTTGTATTCATGCGGATAACGCAAAAAAGCGATTTTATCCTCATTCAATTCTTCCCCATTTAATTCAGCAGCATATTGAAAATAATTGCGAACTTGCCCAAATAAATCCAATGAAATATTAGTCAAGGCAATATCCGTCTCCAAAGTAGGAGCATGACCACACAACTCCGATAACCGATGACCTAACATCATCGAGTTATCTCCAAGCATTAATATGTATTGATATAGTTTATCTTTCATTTTAAAACGGTGAACGGTGAACGGTGAACGGTCGGCAACTTTGTTGCCTTG
>CAYLSF010001738.1:0-1625 GCA_964385675.1 uncultured Saprospiraceae bacterium | reverse complement strand
TTAACGCCAGCACGTGCGGGTATTTAATGATTTTTTCTGAATAATCATTATTATTCAATGACTATATAATGGTTGGTTCTTTGACAATTTCTGTAAAGTAGAAGTCATCAGATAAGTAGCTTAATTGAAAATGAATGGTTTAGCTTAACAGTCCAATTCTAAAAGGAACTCACCTGGTGACTTTTGTCGTCAAAGCCCCGAATAGTTATCATGACACAAAACAACTTATATCTCTAATATCCCTCACATATCAATATAAAAATACTAAAAATGACCTATAATATAAATCTCCGATGCCTATTTAATCCAAGAATCTAATTAATTCAAACCTCTATCTATTCCTCAATCCTATCATAATTCTTTAGCATCTTCAATATCAACAAAGTCTGCATACCCGCCCATTCCAGTTTTGCACGTTCACTGATGCCATACCAAATACCCCATCGTCCACCACTTTTTTGACGTTTTATAAGAGTAGTAATATCTGCTTCAAGCTGCTCTTTAGAAAAGATGGAATACAAAATACTATTTGGAGAAGGGGCATAACATAAGCTGTGTGGTTTTCCATAGAGTCCCCAACCTTCATCCGATTTATCTTGACATAGTACACTATCAGCTAATATCCATTGTTTTAAATCATTTAAAGCCTTTACGGCTTTCTCTACATTATCCGTGTATTGTAGAAACTGTAATAGCTGAGGTATAGAGAGGTGATAAAAAACGTGTTTCTCTTGAATCCGCTCAATTTCAGGCCATACAAATTCCTCTGCCCTTTCCATCCATGGAATACGGATATTATATTTCTTTAGAATGACTAGTAGAGGAACTGTGGTACTCAAAGTCACCCATTCTTTTACGGTTTTGAAATGTGCTTCACAAGGATAATTGCCTTTAGGACGCAACATCCATGGGATTCCTCCTTTTGCTGTCGTGACACTTTCAAAATAGGGTATAAAATCTTCTAGTATGATGGTTTTAGTCAAAAAGCCAACTTCATCTAAGGTCTCTAATGCCATAATACTAAAAAGGGTTGGCTCTCAGGTGAAGTTATATTTGAGATCATTCCATGACGAAAACTGCCATCCGTATTAACCACATCTTTTACAAAACTGTCCGAATCGTAATTCGTTGCTTTGGATATTGCTGACCATTCATCTAGTGGAATATAGAATCTCATTTTACTCAAAGGCCAGTAAGTAGATAATTTATCTCCCGTTTCATCGGCGACACATCCTTTTTTGCTTATGACCCATGCTATATCATTCAGAAACTAATGCCCCATCTTCCACAAATATAATAGTACCATTTTCTTCCACTTCAAGCGTAATTTCAGGTGTATCTGCTGCTCCAATTATATTTCTATGAACTCTATATTTGTAATTATCATTGGAAAAAATAATCTCATGATTACCACCACTACCATGAAATTCTAATGCTCCATTATCTACAATAATATCTGGTTTTGAGGATTCCTTTTGACCAGCTTTCCAAGAAGCATATCGGTATTTACCATTTGCTAATTCGTCTATTCTAATTAAATATTTCGCAGTTTTTATTTTATACTTAGGGCTTTTAAAAGTACTTAAAGAAGCGTGTAAACTTTCTTTTTGTTGGTTTATTAATTG
>CAYLSF010001737.1:0-1625 GCA_964385675.1 uncultured Saprospiraceae bacterium | reverse complement strand
TTGTGGAAATTGCCCTGATGGTACAGTTATTTTAAATGGAATTACAGCTAACCAACCAGATATTGTTTGGGTATCTGTTCATGCAGGATGGATAAATGATCCAATGAATTTTCCAACTATTGATACCATTGCAGCAGCTTTTACCCCAGGTGCACCTGCAGCGAATGTGGACAGAATAAAATTTAGCGAATCTAATGATGTAGCATTGTTTCGTCAGTTTTGGCAAGCTAAAATTACAGATCAATTAGCTAAACCGGCAAGTGCTTCGGTGAATATTAATGGTTCTATTAGTCCCAATGGAGATGTTACTGTGGATGTGACAGCAAGATTTTTATCCAATGCTGCTACTAGAGACTATCGGATCAATCTATATGTGGTAGAAGATAGTTTGGTGGGAAGTGGAAATTCTTGGGATCAAACCAATTATTTTAATAATACGATGGGACATTATTATCAAGGGGCTGGCAATCCAATTCAAAATTATCCGCATAGAAATGTTGTTCGTTTTATTCCTTCAAATGCATGGGGAACAGCAGGCGTTATTCCAAATTCACCCATGATGAATACGGATTATACGGCTACATATAATTTTACTATTCCTCAAGGCTATAATTTAGATCAGGTTCGTTTTGTAGCTTTTGTATCTCAATATGATAACAATGTAAATAATCGTTCTGTATTGAATACAGAAGAGCTAAAGTATAACGATTTACTAGTGGTTAATACAGAGGAACAAACAACTTTACCTGCTGTGGTAACGGTTATGCCGAATCCTGTTAGGGATAGAATTAATATTCGCTTAGATGCTAATGAAAATTTGGGAAATGTTGATTTTCAAGTGATTGATGTTTTGGGTAGAACGGTTGAAACTTTTCAAAATCAAATGATTTTCTCTGGTAGAAATCAAATCGAGTTGAATAGTGAGCAATTAGAAAATGGATTATACTTTTTGAGAATTAATCAAGGGCAAAAACATAAGACAATTCGTTTTGTGGTACAAAGATAAGTATAGGAAAATAGCTACAGATTTACACAGATTGTGAATCTGTGGCTATTATTGTATGCTTCGCATGAATATTAACAAGGAGGTTAAACTCCTCTACTTAGTAGTGGGAGGTGTCAGCGTCAAGAAAAGGCATAGCCGTGAGGCTAGGGGTGAAGAAAGCGTTTAGCAAAAGTTTTGATGAAAAAGAACTAAATATTAAGGCTATATTGGTTGAGATTGTAATACAAGTCGGAGTTTACAACTAGAGGTAGATGGTATCGGGATTGATGAACAGCGTAAAGAATATTACTTAGAAAAATCAAATGCTGAAATTATTGCTATTGCAAAGCGTAAGAAAGGACAAGAAAGACTTTTCGCTGAACAAAGAAGAAATAGCAATTAGTAGAATTAGGCAACCTACATAGAGTTACTTCAACTGACTGATTGAGAAAACTAAGATTCAATTCCGATAGCTATCGGGAGCATCTAAAACAAGAGCTAATATAGGTGTATTGAGTCATGTTTATAGTAAAATCGCTGTTGCTATTGTTTTTATTGTTATTTTTAACTTTTATATAAGTAGCATACTGCAAAAGGTCATTTTTTTGAATAGAAATCAGTGCCGATATTTATAGGAATA
>CAYLSF010001736.1:0-1626 GCA_964385675.1 uncultured Saprospiraceae bacterium | reverse complement strand
ACTCTTTTATCAATGGATTAAAAATAATATCTAATGAAAAGTAAGCAAGATGAATTATTCGAATTAATAAAATCACTAACGGGCCCAGAAAAGCGATATTTTAAAGTATTCTCTAGCCGACACGTTACTAAAGGCGAAAATCTCTACCTTGAACTCTTTGATTGGATGGATGAGCGGGAAACTTATAACGAACAACAACTCAAACAGGAATTTAAAGGAAGTCCTGTACTAAAACAATTGCCTGTTTTAAAAAATTATCTAAAAAAGAATATATTAAAAAGTCTTCGTACTTTTCATACAGATGTGGGTACTCGCCGAGAGGTGAATGCTATGATTGACTATAGTTTAATCTTAATCAAAAAACGATTATATAATGCAGCCAAAAAAATGATTAAAAAAGCCCTTAAAATCTGTTGGGAGCATGATCAATATGATCAAGTTGTTTTTTTAGAACACATGAATTTAATTATTAATCGACGTAAAGGAGACGTAAAAGCAGTTCGACATTTTATAGATGAAAGATATAAAGAAGAACTAAAAGCTATCGAATATCAAAAGAATCATTTATTATATATGCGATTGATGCTTGACTTTGAAAATCATTACGAAAAATTAGGTAGCCATGCTACTGAAGAAGAACTAAAACCTTTAGATGAGTTGTTCAAACATCCGCTTTTGCAAGATTCAGAACAAGCCCTCACTTTTAAATCTAAAGGTAATTTTTGGGATATGCACTGTAAGTATTATCGACTTACTGGTAATCTTGAAAAGGAATGTGATGCATGGAAAAATTTAATTGAATTGCATAAAACCTATCCCAAAACGATTGTAGAATTTCCCAGTCATTACATTCAAGCTTTATCTAAAACAATTGAATTAAGCCAATATTTAGGCGATACTAATGAAGCTATTACACTATTGGAAGAATTATATGATTTACCTCAACAATATAAATTTTCTAATAAAAAATATGTGGAAGGGTATATGCTTCAAAACTATTACCGACTTCAAATTGCTCAAATGCTGGAACAAGGGCAACTAAAAGCAGCACTTGATTTAGCTGAAATGGTCAAAAAAGATATTCATCGAATAGAAAAGAGCGATACGGTATCTGAAGCCCTATATGTCTATTTGAGTCTAGCACAAGTTAATTTATTTGCTGAACAGTATCAAGAAGCTTTAGAATGGGTTGATAAACTCCTCTATCACTCTAAACAAGATTTACATAGCAATACAAAAATACAAGCAATGTTGATGTCATTGATATTACATTATGAGTTGGGTAACGAAGAATTAATAATTTCTCTAATTCGCTCCTATCGCAGAAAGCTAAAAGCTCAAAAAATGGAATTATTGGTAGAATTTCAGTTTTTCTCCTTATTCTTAAAACTACTGAAATCGGATTGCCAATCTAACTCTAAACCTTGTTTTGAAGCCTTGAAAGAAAATTTGATGACGCTTAAAGATTCTAAAGAACAGGCTAAGTTTTATAGCTATAAAAATATAATTCAATGGGTAGATGAGAAGATTAAAAAAAGCTCAATAAATACTATTGAAAGGGTATATCAGATAAATTAAAAATTAAAATGTAAGTTTGCCTATATGACAAATTCTCCCTACACGATG
>CAYLSF010001735.1:0-1626 GCA_964385675.1 uncultured Saprospiraceae bacterium | reverse complement strand
AGCGCTGGAGTTGGGCAAATTAGCTTGTTATCTAGAAATGATGGTTATAATGTTACCCAGTTTTATGCCTGTGATTTACACCCTGGGTTATATTCTAATTTCTTTTTAGCAGGTTCTCAAGATAATGGAACACAACGATTTAATGATATTCCAATTTCAAGAACAACTGTTGCATTTGGAGCAGATGGTGCCTATTGCCATATAGATCAAGACAACCCTCAATACCAAATTGTCTCTTGGCAAAATGGTAATTATTTATTTTCCAATAACGAAGGAGCGTCTTTTGTTTTTGGAGGTGTAACCGTACCAGGGGCATTTTTCATCAATCCATCGGATATAGATAGTGATGCTAATCTATTATATGCTTTAGCAAACTCTGGTGCTGGATATATGCGAGTAGATTATACCAACCCTATTGACTCTGGTACATTGGTTGATGTAACTAATTTTGGATTTGGGGCGATGAACCAAATTATCGCCTCTCCTAATGTTCCTAATCGAATGTATTTTGCGCTTAATAATGGGCGAGTTGCTTGGGTAGATGATGCTCACGAAGGTACTTCTCGGACAGCAACAATCAAAAGTATTGGCTTAGGAGTCGCTAGTGTATCTTGTGTAGCGATTGAAAAAGGCAATGAAAACCATTTGCTAGCAACTGTTTCTAACTATGGATTGAATAGTGTTTATGAATCTACCGATGGAGGTGACAATTGGACAGTTGTTGAAGGTGATTTGCCAGATATGCCAGTACGATGGGCTTTATTCCATCCGACTGACCCCGATAAAGCTATTATTGCGACTGAGGCTGGTGTTTGGATTACGGAAGATTTAGATGGAGTTAATACTTCTTGGTCTCCATTCTTATCTATTCCTTTGGTACGTACTGATATGTTAAGAACTAGAGCATCTGATAATTTAATTGTAGCAAAATCATTAGGACACCCGCTGATTCCGAAGTCAAAACGTGTAGATAGTGATTTGCAATTGGGTAAAAAGGATTTTTTTGTAGTCACAGGAGCCAATATGGCTGGGAAAAGTACCTTTTTACGAACTGCATCACTGTTTGTCTTGATGTCCAATTTAGGATTACCAGTTTGTGCCAAACAAAGCAACTATGTTCCCATAAAGCTAATAACAAGTATGCGAACTTCGGATTCTTTAGCTGACCAGAGTTCCTATTTTTTCTCGGAACTCACACGATTGCAGTTTATCATGGAGCAGTTAGGAAATGACAAATACCTGGTGATATTGGATGAAATTCTTAAGGGAACAAATAGCGTGGATAAGGCACAAGGCTCCAAGAAATTAATTGAACGTTTAGTAAAAGGAAGAGTACCAGGAATTATTGCTACTCACGATTTAAGTCTTTGTGAAATCGCTAGTGAATTGGAAGCAGTGAAGAATTACTTTTTTGAGACTCAAATCAAGAACGATGAGTTGCATTTTGACTATCACTTAAAAGAAGGTATCTGTAAAAATATGAATGCCTCGTTTTTATTGAAGAAGATGAATATCGTGAGGTAGATAGCGTAGCCCTTAAAACAAAAAAACCAAGACAAATTTGTCTTGGTTTTGTAGCGAGAGGGGGACTTGAACCCCCGACCTCAGGGTTATGAATCCTGCGCT
>CAYLSF010001734.1:0-1626 GCA_964385675.1 uncultured Saprospiraceae bacterium | reverse complement strand
TACTTATAAAGTCCTTCGGACGTACCTAATAAAAGCGTATCTTCTGATAATTCATAAATGTGATAAGTCTCTGCATTCATTAGGTTTTTTGAGTTATTCTTTAAATCATATTGGTATTTTGGACTTTTTGGGTCAAATACATAAAGTCCTTGTTTCCCATTCCATATTCGTCCAGCTTTATCTTGATATAAAGCATATAAAAAATCTATATAAACTGGATGAATTGATTTCTCTCCTTTATCAATGTTCCATGTTAAATATTGCTGTGCATCCGCCCCCCAAATAGTTTCTGGCTGATTACGGTCTTTCATCAAAACATACTCTGAAAAATCAGTCACACTATCTATAATCTCAAAATCGGAGTTTAACGCTAGCAATTGTTTATTACTTGTCGTGTAAATATTCTCATCAACTTCAATGATATTGCCCGTTATATCATAGTCATTTAAAACTTGCTGAAAATAGCTTCTACTAAATTCTATTTTGTAAACACCATTTAGGCTAGGTTGCCAAATCGTAGAGTCGCTTGCTAGTATTTGCACATCTCCATTAGGTATATTATTCAATAGTTTATCCGAGTTAAAAAGAACTTGACCATCTCGGCTAGTTAAGTTGGAATAATTGTAAATAGCCGTCCAGTAAGCATCAAGCGTGGGAATATAATTCAAATCAGATGTTGTCGCTCCGTTTAAAGTCATTTCTTTGAGCGTCAAAGCGGTTTGAGGAGGTGTCCCAATAGCTATCGGATTTGATGGAATTTTTAAAATATGTAAACCTAAATCGCCAAAACTTCGATTAGCTCTAGTTATAATCGCTAAATAAGTCGTATCATTTTCTTCAAAAAGCCATTTTGCTCTCCAGTTATCTCGCTCAAAAGAAAAAGCATTCAATATTTCACCTGTTGTATTTTGTTCTACGATAGTGACATAACCTGATGAATCAACATCCATCATCCATGTTTTACCATTTTTATGATGTAAAAATACATCGGCAATATTATTCTCTAAACGCTGATAATTGATTTTTTGAAAGCCTTGATGAGTAGAATATTTGAAATAAGTACGCTCTTGATCTTGAAAATAAACATAGCCATGCAAAGCAGCACATCTGACTAATGCATCTGCCCGAAAAGGAAGTTTGTCTTTCCAAAATGTCTCTAAATCATACACCTCTTCGGTATAAATATCAAAAATATCAATGGCTTTTGGAATGATAGGATGCAAATCGGAAGCGTAAATTAACCATAAGTAGCGTTCTCCGTCGGGATAAATGAAGTTGACATTGTTGTATTGCAGTCCTCTTTCAATATTAAACACCTCAAACTGATGACCATCAAAGCGATTTAATCCATTTTCTGTACCTATCCAGACGACACCTCGTGCATCTTTGGCTACTGCATGTACCATAGGATGAGACAAACCATCCTCAACAGTATAATGCTGAATATCAACATTGTAAACTTGACCTATGCAAGCAATGGACATCAACATACAAAATATGAGCAGATGCAAGTTCAATTTTACTGATTTTAATTCTCTTGTTTTTCGCGAATGTAATAAGATTTGGACATAACAAAAAGTCAGTTCATACAGATAAACCGGCTGCATAATTATTTTAACTTATTAT
>CAYLSF010001733.1:0-1627 GCA_964385675.1 uncultured Saprospiraceae bacterium | reverse complement strand
GTTTTAATGTATTTCTCTAACTAAAATTAAGTAATCAAATATGTTTATTTGAACTTAACATTCATATAACTAATGAAATACCAAATAATGAATTCCCAATAGCTATCACGATAACCGTTAACAATTAATAATTATCTAAATACTCAACTATTCCTCATATTCATAAGCCCCAATATCAGGCGTACTTGCATCTCTAGTTTTTCCTTCAATATCTGTAGAAATTGGTTGATTGGTGAGCGAACTATTAATCACGATTGCCCGACCCTCCACAGGTGATAAAGTGTCAGGACGATAATTTAAATCATTCACATCCACAAATAAAGGATCGGAGTTGACCACACAATTATTACATTGGTCAAAGATAATTTGATTAAACTCCAAGGCATCTGCAGTAGAATCTGCTTTAATAAGGCAATGGTCAAAGTTGAAATTAAAATTACCAGATTCTGTCCTGTCAAAGAGTTGGATTTCATCCGTCCTAGAACCATAGACAATACAATTTTCAAAAGTCGCATTCAATGGAAATTCATCAAAAGTCTCACAAAACTCATCAAAACAACGAACATTCGTCATTCTTAACACAGGAGAAGAATGAGAAATACGAGAAGCTGAAGAGAAACTAGACATTGTACAATGCTTAAAATTATACATTCCACCATATTCTAACTGCACATTATTTTGAGCATTACTACTAAAGAATAGCGAATTTTCAGCATATACATTCGCATGTACTGCCAGCAAATTACTGCTATTTGTATTATGAATCGTTACATTTTGTAAGGTCAAATCAGCAGCAGAATCCACAAATACGCCAACAATCGCTCCTTTAATAATGGTATGCGACATGCTATGCCCCGTGGTGTTTTCACCTAAAACAATCGCTGCCCACTGCCCTGGATCTTCTGCATATTCCTCTTCTAATCGATCCCCTTGAATGGTTACAGGATCATCTTGCGTGCCTTCTATGGTGAGTTTTCCTTGATTAGTCACAAATAAAATTCCATCATTAAATGGATCCATCGGATTCACTAACGCTCCATGCACATACACTCTAGTACCTGGCTTAATGACCAATTCACAACTATCTACTACCAATACCCCGTAAATCACATACGGTTTTGGGTCATCCCATACGGACTGCCCTAATCCACAAGATAATAAACGTCCTTCTCCTTTCGCTCCAATATAGTTGGCATTTTGCCCCCAGGCTTCAAGGGTGACTTGTTGCACATTTCCATTGGTTTCAAATGTAACTTGATCCGTAATGACATAAGGGCTATTCGTATTATTCGGGTCAACTGTCACTTCCACAAATACATAAATGCTATCGTCAGCAGGTATTTCAATATTTGAGTCTTGATTAGCGGTTGTTCCATCGATATTTAATCGAAAAGCAGATAAATTCCCTCCATCTAGTCTGATGTTAGACACATTAACTGTTTGATTATTGGGATTATAGACTTTAAAAAAGCGAGTCGTAGAACCAATTGCCGTAAAAACCGTATCGAAGGTCAAGGTATCCGTTGAAAAAGATAATTGAAAAGATGGATCGGTGCTAAATTCATCGTCATTACAGGCAGACAATACACATAAACTAATGACTAAGCCTAATCCAAGCGTATATATG
>CAYLSF010001732.1:0-1630 GCA_964385675.1 uncultured Saprospiraceae bacterium | reverse complement strand
CGTTATCACCTTTTCCACCTTAAACCCCATCGCTTTTCCTTGTTCTAGCATAAAAATGTAAGCATCTTCAAACTTATTATCAATGTGACCATCTAAAATCGCTTCTTTAATCGCATTTTTGATGGTGCCTACAGGTCTGGAAGGCGGTATTCCAAATGTTTCCATAATGATTTCGCCCGAAATAGGGGGTTGCCAATTTCGTATTTGATCTCGTTCTTCTACTTCTTTTAAGCGTTGACGAACAAGCTCATAGTTTTCCAAATATCGCTTTACTTTTCTAGGATTTTTGGATGTAATATCGGCTTCACACAAGAGCATTAAATCATCAATATCATCCCCCGCATCAAACAGCAATCGACGCATAGCAGAATCTGTAATATCTTCTTTTGATAAAGAAATAGGTCTAAGGTGTAAGCGTACTAATTTTTGGACATATTTGAGTTTAGCATCTAGAGGTAGTTTGAATCGTCTAAAGATTCTTCCTGTCATTTTAGCTCCTAATACTTCATGTCCATGAAACGTCCAACCGACTTTATTATCAAAACGTTTGGTCGGTGGTTTTGCTATATCATGCAATACAGCCCCCCATCGTAGCCAAACATCATCCGTTTTTTTACATAAATTATCTAATACTTCCAGCGTATGATAAAAATTATCTTTATGCGACCGTCCTTTTCTAGTTTCTACTCCTTGCAAGGCTGCCATTTCTGGAAAGATGATATGCAACAAACCTGTATTAAACAATAACTTAAAACCCAAAGAAGGATTTTTAGAAGCCATTATTTTTTGTAGCTCTGTTGTAATACGTTCCATTGAAACAATCTTGATGCGATGTTTATTTTTGCTTAACGCCTGATACGTTTTTTCTTCAATCCTAAAATTTAACTGTGTTGCAAAACGAATACAACGCATCATTCGTAGTGGATCGTCAGAAAAGGTGCGACTTGGATCCAATGGGGTTTGAATAATTTTATCTTCTAAGTGAATCAACCCACCGAAAGGATCAACAATTTGACCATAGTTCCCTTCATTAAGTCCTACCGCTAGTGCATTTATGGTAAAATCTCTACGATATTGATCATCTTCCAAAGAACCATTTTCCACAATAGGCTTTCTAGAATCATGTCGATAAGATTCTCGTCTAGCTCCCACAAATTCAATTTCTAATCCGTTGTGTTTAAGCATAGCTGTACCAAAACGCTTATATACTGTTACTTTTGGACGAGGTTTAAGCTTAGAGGCAATATGTAAGGCTAGCTTAATGCCGCTTCCAACACAGACTATATCCATATCTTTAGAAGGACGAGCTAATAATCTATCTCTTACATATCCACCTACTACATAAGTTGGGTATCTCAAATCTTCAGCAGCTAAAGAAATGACATCGAAAATATTGCGTTCATGGTCTTTTATATCGAATAACATGGTCGTTAATTCAATTTTATCGAAGTTGATTACTATTTTAAATTTAAATCCAATAAAACTAATCGTTTTAAATTCACAATTAGTTCATATTAGACCACAAAAATAACATATTTTGTTAAGACGTATAAAAGGAAAGAATCTAATCTTTAATAAAAAGACGAAAGCCCAAATGAATAAACTCATTTAGGCTTTGGGTAATAAGTAG
>CAYLSF010001731.1:0-1631 GCA_964385675.1 uncultured Saprospiraceae bacterium | reverse complement strand
CCAATAGATTTTTCGCACGATAAATGTCAATAGGTTGATCTGGTGTAAACGTATAGTCTTGTTTAAAAAAAATACGCTTTTTGTGAATATCATCTATGCTATTTGCAAAATGTACAATAGGACTTAGGGCTTTATCACCAGCAGGTCTCCAGGGAGTACAAAATCCATAATCTTCAATATATTGAATATTTACGTCATTGTTTTTAGCGGCATAATCCAAACCCCACATATCAGACTCCCACTTTCCTACTTGTTTTCTGACTTGATAACAAAATTCCTTAAAGTCTTTACTAATCAACTTTAATGTACTGTATCTGATAGAGAAGGGGTACATGAAAGATTTTTTATGGTGTGCAAATCTTTCCCATCCTTTTAAATGAGCATAACCATGCCAGAGTTGACCGATGATTTCTTTATCTTTCGGTTCATAATTTACCGTCTGAATAAAAATCATATCAGGATCAAGAAATAATAAGTTATCCTCCTCCTCAAAAGGGTAATGCTCCGCTACCCAGTTAAAAGACTCATATTTATTTGGAATTCCACCCCAGTTATCATTATGCTCTCTTTTCCATTGTTCTGCCCAGTTTGGTAAATGGACGACTTCTACAAAGTCTTCATCAAACTCAAAGTTTAGACGCTCATTACTGTTCTTATCATCCGAAAGTAGGATAATCAATTTACCTTGTTGACCTGTTTTTTTGATAGACCAAACCAATAGTCTTAGCTGCCACTCTTGATAAGCAGACTTACTGGAACTTACAACAATGTAATCCATAGAGTAGAATGTAATTTTTTAAATTGAAATGACTTTGTATCGTTAAAATTACTATCTAAACGCAGGCCCTGAAGTCCAGCCAACCAATGAAGTTCTTTTACCAGAGCGTACAGGATAAACTTTATTCATCAGAAAAGAAGGATAAAATACAGCGTCACCTTTAGAAAGTCTTACCTTTTGCTCCGTGGGCCCCATTAGTAAAGAAAAATCACCTCCCTGATAGTTATCGTCTAATATAATTTCAAATGAAATTTTTCGATTAGATGTTAAGCCATGATGTCCTAAATCCATGTGATAGTCATAATGCCCTCTTCCAGAAGGTTTGGCTGCATATTCTGTATATTGCAAATATTCATTGATACCAAATAATTCAAATTGCCATATTTTATCATTGAGGTCTTTTACTTTTTCCATGATTTTGGAATATAACCACCAATTGTCATCATTCCATTCTATCCATTTGATACTTGAATCTCTAAATACAATATTAGAATTTTCATTATTTCCTAGAATATCTCCTTGATAAAAAGGCAATTGTGCAATCATAGCGTTTATAGCAACTACTTCATGAGGATGCAAAAAACGAGGTAAAAATTGTACTTGTGTAACAGGAACTTCTGTTCTAGGCGATAGTAGATGAAAGTTTTGAATCATTAGTATTTATTTTTAACACAGGCTTTTGAAAGCCTCATTTTTTCCTAAAATAGATTTAAGATGCAAAAGTCTTGTGTACAAATATATATATAAGTGGTTAATTTAAGTGTTTTATAATAATTGATCTTTTAAATTAAATCCAAATTCATTTTGGGTTAGTACTCAATATGGTTGTAGTCTTAAAAAATAAAAATATCAC
>CAYLSF010001730.1:0-1634 GCA_964385675.1 uncultured Saprospiraceae bacterium | reverse complement strand
TGATTGGATATTTGCCAGAAAAAGAAAGTAAAATAAATCCATCTGGGTTACCAATTGGTTTTACTATTTCAGCAGAAACCTCTTATGGAGAAGCTTATGTTGGACTAACTTGTGCAGCTTGTCATACCAATCAAATTGATTATGGAGGTAAAAGTTATTTGATAGATGGTGCTCCTACTATTGCAAATTTTAATCTGTTTTTTGATAGGTTGGTCGCTGCGGTAGATAGTACTTATGCTAAAGACGCTAAATTTGAGCGTTTTGCAAAAAAAGTATTAGATACTCAATATTCAAAAGAAGCAGCGGATATCTTAAAAGAAAAATTAGGCTTACAAGCTAAAGCTTTAAGAGATAGAAAACAGGTAAATGATCTACCCGATCATTATCCAAAGGATTTTACAAGTTATGCTCGATTAGATGCCTTTGGGGAAATTGAAAATGCAGGAACAGCATTTGCCATTAATATAGATGGTATTAATGATTTAAATAATAAAAATGCTCCTACTGCTCCTGTATCTTATCCATTTTTATGGGGAACACATCAATCTGATGTAGTACAATGGAATGCTTCTGCACCTAATATTCCTAGACTTGTTGGCCCTATTATCAGAAACATAGGAGAGGTAGTAGGTGTTTTTGGTCATTTGAAAATTAATACAAATCCAAGTGCTAAACACGGATATGATTACTCATCTTCAGTAAATATCTATAATTTAGGGGTATTAGAAGGATATGTAGCTAATATAAAATCTCCACAATGGCCAGATGCTTTTCCAGCAATTGATCAAACGTTGGTAGAAGAAGGAAGAAAATTATATGAGCAATATTGTGGTACAACCCAAAAGCCGAAATCAGAAGATGATAAAGACTACAATCCAAACAATTGTCATCAAATTATTCCTAGAGAGGATGAATATAATGATTATATTTCTGTTAAAACGTCTTTGGGCAATGTTCGTACTGATTCAGCTACTGCAGCAGAGGCAGAAAATCATCGAGCCCTTTCTTTAAATTTACAAGGTGCTAAAGCGGCTGTCGTTGCAGGGCCTGCATTTGACACAATAACTCCCTCTATTGGTATTCCTGTAAATGGCGTAATTGGTTTGGTATTAAAAAGTCCAATACAAATCGCAAAAGCAGATTTGGCCACTTCACACATCAAGAAAAATTTACCCTTAGATGAAAGAATTAAAAACGCAATAGTTTCAGCAGAGGATTTAGAAAGTAGCTTAAAACAACTACTTGCCAAACAACACGAGAATGCAGGAGCAGGCTTGGTATATAAAGCTAGACCGCTGAATGGCATTTGGGCAACGGCGCCTTATTTACACAATGGTTCTGTCCCAAACTTATGGGAACTATTAGTGTCAGAAGATCAAAGAGCTAAGTCATTTTGGGTAGGTAGTCATGAATTTGATCCTAAAAATGTAGGATTTGTTTCGGATACAGGGAAAAATGAATTTAAAGTATTCAAACCTGGAACAACTGAAATTATGCGAGGTAATTCTAATAGAGGGCATACTTATGGTACTGAGCTAGAAGATGATCAAAAATGGGCATTGATTGAATTTATAAAAACATTATAGTAATTATATATCTGATAGAATCAAAAAATTCAATAAACCATAAAGTAT
>CAYLSF010001729.1:0-1635 GCA_964385675.1 uncultured Saprospiraceae bacterium | reverse complement strand
CATGCATAACCAATTTCATTGGCGAGCCTCCAAATGCTCCATTCAGCAATCGTTTAAATAGACTTTGCTGAACGTCCGTTTCTTTAGATACTGCTTTATAAAAATGCGTTTTCCCTTTCTTATACCGCTCCACCATTTTTTTATCCGTCATCCGTTGCATTTGCTTCAAAATCGTTGTATAACCCACCGATTTTTTCTGACTGATAATCTCATGAATTGTTCTTACTGTTGCAGGTTCGTTTTCCCACAAGGCTTGTAGAATTTCTAATTCTGATGGTGAAGGCTGATGAATATCTCCCATAATTGATGGACTTTTAAACTATAAAACTTTTATACTCGTGATATGATCATAAAACTTATTTACAAATATATACGACACTTGACGTAATTGCAAATTTATTTACGACACTTGACGTATTTAATTAGTTTTTAACATAAAATCATGAATTTGCTTTTGAAATAACACAAAAGTTTAATTTCCATGAGAGAAATAAGGTTATCTTGTGCCTACATATTGAATTAAGTCTATACATTTTTTTAAAAGCCATCACCATGATTTTGTCCATTCATTCAAAAACACCTGAATCAAGAAAAATTAAAAAAGCAGTAGAAGTACTCAAAAGTGGAGGGGTAATTATTTACCCTACTGATACCGTATATGCTTTAGGATGTAGTATTGAGCAAAAAAATGCCATAGAGCAGATTTGTAGAATGAAGCAGATTAATCCTAAAAAAGTCCCGCTTTCTTTTATTTGTCAAGATATGAGTCAAGCGGCTCAGTATTTACGTCCGTTGAGTAATAATTTATATAAACTCATGCGGAAAACTCTGCCAGGTCCTTACACCTATATTTTGAGAGCCAATAATAAAGTTCCTAAGATGTTTAAGAATAATAAAAAAACGGTAGGTGTACGTATTCCTAATCATAATATTGTACAAGCTCTTTTAGAAGAATTAGGTCATCCTATCTTATCATCTTCCCTAAAGGATGAAGAAGAATACTTACAAGATCCTTTGGATATAACAGAGCTTTATGAAAAACGAGTGGATTTAATTATCAATGGAGGTTGGGGCGGTATAGAACCTTCTACAATTATAGATGCTACAACTGAGAATTTTGAAGTCACTAGATTTGGAGCAGGAGAGTTGGATGTTTTCTAGTTGCTGGATACTGGTTGAGTGATAACGAAATCCCATACTTGAAAAGTCAGGAATACTGGATAAGCAACAAACAAAAAAACCTTTCTTTACGAAAGGCTTTTTTGTTAATATATTGTATCAATTGCCTTCATTCTACTATGAACTAAGCAACCAATAACTAATAACCAATTTTAATGCTTAATCAATTTTCTTACAAATTTTTGCTCGCCTACTGTAGCTTCTAAGAAGTACATTCCATGTGCAAAATTTTCCGTAGGAATTACTGTCAATACACCATTTTCTGTAGCTGCTGTATTTTCATAGATTAATTTACCTGCTGCATCAAATAAACGCACTGTAACGGCTTCATCTACTACATTATTGAATGCAAAATTAATTTGAGTGGTAAACGGATTTGGATAAATATTAAAAATATCTAAATCTAAAGGACGACGCTGTATCACGATGACATCCGAATAGAAGAACGAACCATCT
>CAYLSF010001728.1:0-1637 GCA_964385675.1 uncultured Saprospiraceae bacterium | reverse complement strand
TGCGAATAAAAACATTAGTGAGATCTTGTATAATCATTTAAATTTACCTACAAAAGTAACTTTTAGCACTGGTGAAACCATCGAATGGGTATATGACGCAGCAGGTGTAAAACTTTATAAAATAACAACGGATAATGCTCCTGAACCGATTACGACTAGAAAAGACTATGTCGGTGGTATTGAATATACTGGCGGTATATTAGAAGCTGTTTATCATTCAGAAGGAAGGTTAGTGCCTACGAGTACTAGTGACTATCAATATGAATATACTGTCAAAGATCATCTAGGCAATGCTAGAGTTAGTTTTGCGGATTTGGATAAGGATGGTGAAATCGTACAATCGGAGATATTGCAGACTAATCATTATTATCCATTTGGTATGCTTCATGAACCGAACATTATAAGCGGTACTTCTGAAAATACTTATCAGTATTCCCGATAGCTATCGGGAGGTAAAGAACTGAATAGAGATTTTGGATTGGATTGGTTGGATTATGGTGCTAGGTGGTATGATGCTAGTATTGCTAGATGGTCAGCTGTCGATCCACTCGCAGAGATGTACACTTCATTTTCTCCTTATAACTATGTTCGTAATAATCCGATAATGTTGATTGATCCTGATGGTAGGTCGGATCAATCTGTTATGGATATGGTTCAAGAAGCTTGGGATGCTACGGATGATGGAGAAAGGACAGTTACTAAGTATCTTAAATTTAATGTAACCGATCAAGAAAATACTAAATCCACTCAGGTTACGTATAAAGCTATGTTCCGTTTTGATGCAGAAAATAAAAATTGGAATTTTGATGCGAGTCAATCAGGACTATTTAATCATACACCTGTCAATGGAAATGGCAGTCCAACAGTTGATATAGAAGCAAAACAAGTTGACTTAGATCCGTCTGAGGAAAAGGGACAGGTTGGAAGAACTCAGTTTACTTTAGATTTTACCATTACAATAACACCTGGTGAAAGAATACAAAAGACTGTTAAAGGTGAAAAAAATACTGATTCATATATGAATTGGGACACTAAAACAATTACAAATGAAGAGTATAACGGAACAGAATTATCAACAGTAAGTGCACCTACTGTGTTTTCTTTTTCGATATCAATGAAGAATGTCTGTGAAGAACATGGTAAACGTATCTCATTACATAGTGGAGATATTGATATAGAAGGCGATCCTCAGTGGTCTTCTAATTATTTTAGGGCGGGGAATACTATCGCACACGATGATGGTTCAACTTCATCAAAATATGCAATATCTCATAATTTAAATTCAAGAACGGAGACAGGTTTCTTCTCAAAAGGAGGGGAAATAATTAACACTATAATTGGCAGTGCTATTGTTAAATCAGACTAAACCAATTATTATTATATATCCAGCTAGTAATATACTCAAAGTGTATATTACTAGCTTTAAAATATTATAAAATGAGAACTAAATTTCGTTGTTTAATCTTATTTTTATCAACATTTATTGTACTATCATTTACAATAAAATCAATCCCAGAACTAATATTCGAAGTACTTCCGTCAAACTTATAGGGAGTGAAAATCGTTTCGGAAGCACCACTTGAAAACTCCCGTTGTATTTTCTGCTTATTTATAGTTTCTAAACTATTTGTTCTTGT
>CAYLSF010001727.1:0-1641 GCA_964385675.1 uncultured Saprospiraceae bacterium | reverse complement strand
ATTCTCAATTCTCAATTCTCATAGGTATTCATTTATATTTGCCATTGATTGATCATTTGAGGTTTATTTCTTCTAATTTTACACTTATGAATAATACATTCCTATCCATACCCTTACCTACTTTTTCCATAATGACTATTGTGATAATGGTCTCCCTCCTTTTTTCCAATTGTGAACAGCAAAAGCCCGAACCGCCTGTAACAACAAGCGAAGCGGCTTCTAAAAAAGCCATGATTACCGTAGAGCATTGTTTTCAACCGAAAGATAGCTATTCTAAAAAGGTCTTAAATGCCAAATATATGGCAGAAATTGCCGAGCTAGAGACGGATGATGAGCAGTCCAAAAACTTTGAGGGTATGGTCAAGATTGAGGGGGGAACTTTTCAAATGGGAGGCGATAACAATCAAGCAAGACCCGATGAGTTTCCTAAGCATGAAGCAACGGTCAATAGTTTTTGGATGGATGAAACCGAAGTAACTAATGCTCAATTTCGAGCTTTTGTGGAAGCTACAGGATACGTAACCATAGCAGAACGTATGATTGATATAGAAGAAATCAAAAAGCAATTACCGCCCAATCAAGAATTGCCGCCTGATATTGATTTATCTCCTGCGGCATTGACTTTTATCGGGTTACCTAAAGACGCTACCACACAAGATGCCTTACATTGGTGGGCAATGACCAAAGGGGCAAATTGGAAACACCCCAATGGTCCAAAATCTTCTATCAAAGGAAAGGATAATCATCCTGTTGTGCAAGTAGCTTGGTATGATGCTATGGCTTACGCCAAATGGGCAGGGAAACGCTTACCTACCGAAGCCGAATGGGAATATGCAGCAAGAGGCAATCAAGTTAATGCTATTTATACTTGGGGTAATGACCCTGTAAATCCTAAAAAAGCTAACTATTGGCAAGGTACTTTTCCTTATGAGGATAAGGTAGCGGATGGATTTGATAGACTGGCGCCAGTCAAGACTTTTGAAGCGAATCCGTATGGGCTGTATGAAATGTCGGGTAATGTTTGGGAATGGTGTTTAGATTGGTTTCATGCAGATGCGTATCAGCAAAAGGTGAATCAGCAACTCACCCATAACTACGCTGGCCCTGCATCTAGCTACGATCCGCAAATGCCGAATACGCCACAAAAAGTCGTGAGAGGGGGTTCTTTTTTATGTAATGATAGTTATTGTTCGGGCTATCGAGTGGCAGCTCGCATGAAATCAAGTGCAGATACAGGATTGGAGCATACCGGATTTCGATGTGTAAGGGATATAAGATAGAATGTATATTCACTCCTGTATATTTTTAAAAGAAGGAATGACGTGACCGAATTAGAGGGATGGAAACACGGATTATACGGATGCGACAGATCAAAACGGATTTTAAAATAACATTAGCACAAAAAATCATTAAAGGCTCTGTGTTCATCTGTTGCATCCGTATAATCCGTGTTCTAATCGCTCATTACTAGATAAAATATGGTGGCTTTAGATTCTTATTTAAAAAGTTTATAAGAGTGAGGAAAAAACTATATTGTATTGGTTCTTTGAAAAATCCCGTGGAATCGAGTCATCAGGTGAGTATCTATTTAAAATTAACACGCTATGCGTTAAGATTTATCCTATTTCCAATAACTCACCT
>CAYLSF010001726.1:0-1642 GCA_964385675.1 uncultured Saprospiraceae bacterium | reverse complement strand
TGTATAAATCGATGCTTTGTCTAACTACGTTGTATTGCTCTGGTTTCTGTATGCTCAAGGTTACTCGCATACTTTCCATTTTATTGGTCTTTATTCCGCCCAGAACGTGGATTTCTAAATATTTGGTCGTGTATTCGTAGTTGTTTGGATTGGAAGTGTTGAGCATAGTAATTATTATTTGTATCTAAATGTATATCTAATTTCTTTACAAATATATATTTAAAAGCATAATTATACTAATCAAAGTTTTACTTTGTTGTATAAATAAGCTTATATGATTACTTTTGGTGTATAATTACTGTGATATGAGCGACACAACATCCATAATAGCTAATAATGTAAAACAGCTACGTAACCTTAAAGGACTTTCCCAAAAAGAGGTTTCTATGAGTGTTGGTATGCCACAAGGACAATATTCTCGCATTGAAAATGGTAAAGTGATGCCAACGATTCCAACGCTTGAAAAAATAGCAGAAGTATTTGAGGTTTCTATCGTTGAGTTTTTTACAAGCAACAACGAGGAAGATGCTGTAAACCTGCCTTTGTTAGAGAAGATTAAAATTATTGATACTCTTCAAGCTGACGAGAAAGAAGCGCTCTTAAAGCTTATCGATATGGCTGTGTCGAAGAAAAAACTAAAGGATAACCTTTCTAATCTTATCGCTTCCTAAAAGGCATAAAAAAACCACTCCGAAGAGTGGCTTTCTGTATCAATTCACATAAGCTGATTTTTACCAAACCAAATGGTAAACTATTACTTCATCGTCATAATCGCCTATCAATTTCATACTCTTTGTGTTTTTGTTAAAAAATCCAATACTCATTTTCAACTTAATTAAACAGGCTTTATTCCTCGTAAATTTTAAAACATTCCATCCTTTTTTTGTGAGTTTCTTTTCAGATTTAACTGCTATATTTTCATTACACTTCTTAGCGTCATTGACAATATCTGCATCAAGAATGTTATCAGCTAAGTAAAATGATTCTTCATTAGTCAATATTATATCGCCTTCTTGTCTTAGATAAAAAGTTGGTAAGCCATAAATAGATTTCTTTTTATATACGATACGTCGATAATCAGGTGCTTCTTTAGATACTATTGATATTCTGCGACTTAAATCAGTTTCGTGATTTTTTATTGATACTCTTTCAATAATTTTCCAATAGTTAAAATCTTCTTTTTTCACATATTCCAAAAACTCCACATTATTATAGTCATTGGCTGTATGCTCTGATTTAATATTACCAAAAGCAGACAATGCAAAAAATATGATTACGATATATTTCATTAATTACTTGAATTTAAAGTTAGTTTCTTCTTGTTCAAGAAGTTTGTATCTCCTTTATAGGTTCCGATAACTTCTATAGTTCCACCTATTTTTGCAGGCGCAACATTTACTGTAGGACTATTTAAAGAGTTTGCTGTTTTCTTAAACCTTTTATATGGTTTCTTAAGTATCGATTTTAAATTACCCGTTTGTGGTAAGACCATCTTATCATAAGACTCAGCGTAGTTCATTACACCACCTACATTTTCTCCTAAACCAAAAATATGACCAATCTCGTGGGCCCTTGTTTCATCAGTTGCTGTTGATTCTCTATTACGGACTTTTTTACTGTTAGAAGTAATACCTCCAACACC
>CAYLSF010001725.1:0-1642 GCA_964385675.1 uncultured Saprospiraceae bacterium | reverse complement strand
TGTTGACTAAGATGTAATTAGGCGTATTTTAGACAGCTATAAAAAATGCTTAAATTAATTTTGCAATATTTTATATCAAAATTGGTTGTATATTTGTAGTGTTACAATAGTAACATTTTACAGTAATTTATATTATGTTTTTAAGGGTTTTACATATTGGTTTAGCTTTTTTGATTTTAATATCTTCTACAGGTATTACTGTGCATAAGCACTATTGCCAGAAGGAGTTAAAATCAATGGCTTTATTGGTAAAATCTGAAAAATGTGAGGATAATCATCAAACTTCTGACAGACAGAATCGCTTTCCAAAACTTTGTTGTAAAAAAAATCAAGATACTAATGATACTCCATCCCCTTCAGAGGAGTGTCCTAATTGTGAGGATTCTGTTCTATTTTTGGTCTTAGATGAAGATTTTGAGCTTCCACAGTTAGAATTTAAAACTTTTGATTTAAAACCTTTAATTGTTTATCCAAGTGTTGATTTCATTACTTCAATACCATCATTTTATACACCGAAATTTTATTATCAAAAGCCCCCTCCAAAAACAAATCAATCCCTATCTATTTTATATCAATCTTTCCTTTGTTAGGCGTATTCTTATCTTTTGACTAGTCAATATATTTATTAATTGAATTACTAGCTCCTTTAAATGAGGAATTTGTAATTTATATGAAGTTGTTCATAATGAAACGATTATTGATAGTTGTAGCATTGCTTTATGCTATAGTGGGTTATACACAAGGGCCTCCGATATTGACGGATAAGCCAATCATGTTGGGGGAAGATAAGCTAACGGTTCGGGCAATGGCAATGTATCGCTCCAATTTTTTCTTTGATTTTTATGGGGTTGCTTTAATGGGCGATTACAACATCAAGGAAAATATTCAAGTGAGTGCGAGGATTCCCTTAGTCTCAGGAAATCCTTTTCCAAATGATGCGACCTCCGAAGTTTTAAATAGTATTGGTGATATTCGCTTACAAGCGAAATACCAATTTTATCGAAAAGATGGAGAATTTAAAACTTTTCGAATAGCAGCAAAAGTAGCCGAAACATTTGCAACAGGAGGAGATTATGATGGTCCTATTTTTGGATTGGGAGATGCACAACATTACGCGGGTGTTGTCGCAGGATATGAAAGCTTAAAATATGGTGCGTTAGCGGAGTTTGGGTATAATTCTATACCTAATAGCGATGAATTTCATGGATTTTGGGTGTATAAAGTGGCATTTGGTTTACCATTGAAGAAACCTGCCTATCCAGCAAATCAAGTGACATTATACTTTGAGTATGAAGGTAATTTTGCACCTTCCTATAATCACTCAGGCTTGCTATATGCGCAAGGTATTCAGTGGGCAAAGGGTAGGGGAGCATTGGAGTTTTCCGTTCAAGTTCCAATTTATCAAGAAACCTTACTGGCTTTAGAACAAGATATTTTGATTGTTTTAGGGTATCGGTATGTGTTTTAACTTTCGACAATCGACTTTCGAGATAAATTAATTTTTTGAAATTTAAAAATGATTAAAATGAAAAATATCATATTGAGTGTAGCGATTATGTTAATTGCCAGTGTTACTGTTTTTGGACAGCAAGATAAAGTAGAAGCAAAAGTGCATGGGATGGGATGTCCGTTTTGTGCGTAT